>JACQEH010000013.1 GCA_016200675.1 Chloroflexota bacterium
CGCCGAGGCCCGCCGCGATGGCCGCCATGCGCTGCTTGGGGGTCGCTCCCGAGGCACCGAAGGCGATCATGTGGGTCGACATGGCCGAGGCGCCGGCAGAGGTCCCGGCAACCACCGCGCCGTGGCGGAAGCGCTCGAGGATCGCCTCCGCGAGGCGCGTGCCGCCGATCGTCGACGACAGGCGGAGCTGGTTGCCGCCGGTCAGGAAGATGCCGGTCGCGTCGCGAACCGCCCGGGCGAAGCTCTCGTCGTTGGCCTGGGCACGGGTCACGGCGTGGAGCGGCCGGACCGCCCGCACCCCGAGCTCCCCGAAGACCTGCCGGTAGCGCTCGCCGGCTTCGGTTCCCAGCGACGAGGCCGTCGAGATGACTGCCACGATCGCTTCCTCGCCGCCGGCGAGGGCGACGAAGCGGTTGAGGATGATCCGGTCCCGGATCTTGTCCTCCGCACCACCGATGATGATGACCGTGCCGTCTGCCACTGGCGCCGGGAACCTCCGCCCAAGTTTCCGCAGAGGATAGCGTCCGCCGAGACCGCGTGGCCGGGCGGACCGGCGTCCGGCTGGCGGCGGCCGGGCACTCGAGGGGACGGGGCCGGCTCGATGGACCACCCCGCGGCCTAGGGTTGCCCTGCCGGCGAGTCGCCTCGGCCGATTCCGAGCACCTGCTGCCGCACGTGCTCGAGCTCGTCGGTGCTGCTCCCTGCCGGGTGCGGCACGGCCGGCAGCCGGCTGGCGAGGTCGACCAGGGCGGCCAGCGCGCTCTTCCCCGCCCCGGAAACGGTGTCGGGCGGTCGAACGTCCCCATCGTCCTCCGCCATCGCGGTCACGTTCCAGCGGTTGCGTCGCGGGTCGAATTTCGGGTCATCCACCCGCCAATGCGCCGGCAGGGCATCGAGGATGGCACTCCAGGCCGCTAGGCCGGGCATCAGGAGCTCAAGCTGGCGTAGTTGGACATGGCCTGACGGTAGGGCCTGGACCGGCGCGCGTCATGACCGTCGGTCATGGCCGGCAGCGTGCGCGCAGTGCGGGTCGACGCCGGAGACCTTCCGGACGCGATGGCGGGCGCATCGCCGGGTCGCCGCCTAGATCGTCGCCTCCTAAGCCCCGGCCGCGACGGCGGGCGCGTCGCGGCGGCGTCGCGGCTCCACCACCGGGCGGAGCAGGAGCGCGCCGACGACAAAGAACCCGACCGCCAGCAGGAACGCCGCCCGCGGCCCGCTGCCATAGCCCGCGAGGCCGTTGACGATGTCCATCAGCTTGCCGCCGCTCAGCAGCGAGAAGACGCCGGCCGTCGCCGTGGCCACGTTGCTGATGCCCATGTACCGCCCCGATGAGGCCTTCGGGATGATGTCGGTCATGAGCGCCCAGTCGACGGCGAGGAACATCCCGGACCCGGCCCCGAAGAGGGCCGCGCCGGCGATCGCGACCGGGATCAGCGGCGCCGCGGCGACGATCAGCATGCCGGTCCCGGCGATGGCGCAGGCGGCGTAGATCACGGGTTTCCGACCCACCCAATCCGAGACTCGGCCGGCCGGGATGACGGTGAGGATGTTGCCGACGATGACCGCGGCCAGCACCGGGAAGTTCGCCCCGCCGGCCGCCGACTGGCTGAGCCCGAACGTCTGGGCGAAGTAGAAGAGCGACAGGTTGATGAGCATCGTGGCACCCATCAGGAAGAACCACCGCGAGCCCACCAGCCACAGGAAGCTGCGCTCCTCCAGCACGTCGGTGCCCCAGGCCTCGCGGGCCACGGACAGCCATGAGCGGCCGTTCCGGGACCGCGCCGAGCGGCCCTCGCTGACCCGCCAGACGACCGACAGCATGGTCGCCACCTCGAGCGCGCCGAGGGCCATCATCCCGAGGAAGAAGCTGTTGGTCGCCACCGCCGCCGAACCGATGCCGAAGCCGACCGCGTTGCCGAGGACCTGGAAGAGGCCGACCAGCGCGGAGGCGAGCCCGACCTGCTTGGCCGGGATGAGGTCCGGCACGTAGCCCTGGAAGGGGCCCTGGGCGAAGTTGGCGCTGACCTGCAGGAGAGCCATGAACGCGGCCACCGCGAGGATCGAGTTGGCGCTGGCAACGCCGAAGAGGAAGGCCACGTCGAGGATCGACCCGATGAAGATGTAGGGCTTGCGGCGGCCCCAGCGACTGATGGTGTAGTCGGAGATCGAGCCGATCGTGGGCTGGATGACGGCCGCGATGAGGGCGCCGGCCACGGTCAGGGCGAAGAGGGTGCTGCCCTCGGAGCCGGGCGAGTACAGCGGGCCGGCCTTCTCGAACTGGATCCGCCCCGACAGGATCTGGGAGACGCCGATGAAGATCGACGACAGGCCGAGCCAGTAGAGCGAGAGGCGGATGAGCTGCATCCGCGGCAGCTCCGTGCGCGGGCGGTCGCCGTCCTCGGCCCCGTCGTCGGTCCCGGTCGGTGCATGCGCGAGCTCCACGTCCATGCCCTCCTGCTCCCCCATTGCCGATCGGTGATCGAGAGACGCTCCGGGAGCCGTCGTGTCACGCGACCGTGGGCCGGCCCTCCGGGTCGAGGCTGACGGTCCGACGGATCGGGACGAGGCGGCGAGCCGTCGCGCCCGGGGCCACGAACTTGAAGAGCGACCGATCCAGGGAGTAGATGCCCGTGCCGGCAAGGCCGATCTCGCCGAGCCGGAAGGTGAAGACGGGATTCTCGCCGTTGCCGGCGTAGTGATGGGCGTCGCCGCCGCCCGTCAGGACGGCGAGGTTCGCCTGGCCGCCGAACGTGTCGTGGAGGGCGCCGAGGAGATGGGCGACCGGCTCATCCGCGTGCCAGGCGTCCTCCAGCCAACGGGCGCCGACCTCGGTGTCCGCCCGACCGCGGAGGCGGCCCGCGTCGCGGTAGCGGCCGCGATGCGCCTTGTAGTTCCGAAGGTCGCCGTTGTGGCTGAAGCTGAACCGGCCGGCCGGATCGTCGAACGGCTGGGTGTCGGCCAGGCCCAGCGTGGACAGGCGCGACGGCCGTCGAAGGTGGACGAGGGCCGAGGTCGTCTCGGTCCGGCCGACCGTCTCGCGGCCCGGATCGTCCCGGAAGGCCCGGACGTCGAGATAGCTGGCGAGCTTCCCGTCGGCGCCGATCCAGGCGGCGCCCCAGCCGAAGCCGGCGAGCCCGAAGCGCTCGAGGCGCTCGGTGAAGGCCCATAGTTCGTCGAGGCGGAATGGCTCGGGGCTCCGGGCGACGTAGTGCTCGCACATCGTCCCGGATCATAGCGGGCCGTTGTCAGCCCTCTGGCAGCTCGGCCACCAGTAGGTGGTCCGGGGCCGCTCGGATCCCTGCGACGCAGATCGGATGAGCGCCCGGGCATCGAACTCCGCGTCGAGAAGGTTCGGGCCCAGCTTCCCGAGCGTCGGGTGGAGCGCCGCGGCCCGGGTCTCGGAGAGGTCGACGACCGGGGCGTCGAAGCAGACGGCGACCGCGATCGTCTGGCCGATGACGAGGCCCGTCCGCGGTCCCCGTGTCCGCGCTCGGGCCGAGGTCACGACCCGGCCGGCGAGCGCCGGCCGGAGGAGGTCGGCCATCCGGGCCAGGGAGTCGCGTTCGGGCGTCGGCGGACGAGCTCGCGTCGCAGTCGAGGGGCTAACGTGCGCGGAGGACGAGGCCGCGGTAGCCGGCCACGAAGCCCGCCGCGACCAGGGCCGCCCGATGCGGCGACGCCGCGACGGGCACACCGTCGACCCGGGTGATCACGAGCTCCCGGTCCCGCCCCTCGCCGACGAGGGCTCGCAGGCCCGGCACGGCGAATGTGGGCATGGCGGGATCGTCGAAAGATGCCGGAGAAGCCCCCGAGGACCCCCTCGGCCATGACGGCCTCGCGGACGAGGATCCCGTGGCGGTCGAGGAGCGCCAGGGCCGGCGCGTGGGGGCGCTCTGTCGGCGACGGGCCCGTTGCCATGCCGGCGGGATCGTCCACGAGCGACCAGCGACCGGCGGCCTCGGGCGGCCCGAGCGCGGTGAGCCGGCCCGGCCGTGGGGCCGCGGTCGAGCGGGCCGGTCGCTTCCAGCGGAGCGCGCGGAGCGGGGCGAAGGTGTCGTTCGTGACCTCGCCGGCCCAGACAAGATCCCAGAGAGCGTCGAGGACCTGCCGATCCTGCCCGCCGCCGGCCGCCGCGTAGAGCTCCCGGTAGAACGACGCGCCCCGCCGGCCGAGGTGCTCGCGAAGGGCCTCGTGGCGAGGGCCGGAGGGTCGCTCGACGCCATCCGGCAGACCCAGGGGCCGGAGCGCTTCGCGGCCGGGCCGGTAGAGGACCACCCGGCCATCGTCACGGCCAAGGCTGCCCCGTCCGACCCAGGCGACCTCGCCGAGGGCACCGAGCTCGTCGAGCAGGCGCGGCTGATAGCCCGGGATCCGGGCCGGCAGGACGTCGCGTTCCAGGACCGAGGCCGGGATCGCGACGCCGGCCAGCTGGTCGACGACCTCGGCGAGGCGCTCCAGGGCTACGGAACCCCGGAGCCCCGACGGGGAAGCTCCGAACGCGGTCACACCCTGCCAGGCCGGCAGAAAGCGGCCAAGGGCGCTCGCCTCCACCGGCTCGACGTCGCGACGGAGCCGCGCCAGGGAGCGCCGGCGTAGCATCCGGAGGACCTCGGGGTCGCACCATTCGCGCTCCACCCCGTCGGGCCGGAACTCGCCGTGGACGAGCGTCCGCGCCTCGCCCAGGCGACGGAGGGCGTCCTCGACGACGCCCGCGGGCAGGTCCCAGCGATGGGCCGGCTCGAGGCCGAGGAACGGCCCGTGCGTCCGGGCCCAGCGGGCGAGGAGGCCGCCCAGCGCTCCGTGCACCGGCGCGAGGAACGCCTCGGGCACGCCGGCCGGGACGGATGCCCCGACCCCGTCGCGGTAGCGTGCGGCATCCTCGATCGCGATCCAGCGCTCCAGGCCGCCGATCCGGACCACGATCGCGCGCCGCGCGGCCCGGAGGTCGGCCAGCCAGGCCGCCGCAACGTCGCCACCACCATCGACACGGTCAGCGACCTCGTCGCCGCCGAGATCGCCGAGGCGGCGGAGGAGGTCGTGGACCTGGTCCCGGCTAGCGGCCCGCCGATCCTCAGCCAGGTGCTGGAGCGAGAGCTCCAGGTCGGCCAGGGCGTCGCGATCGAGAAGCTCCCGGAGCTCCTCCTGGCCGAGGAGCTCGCGAAGGAGGTCCCGATCGAGGGCCAGGGCTCCTGCGCGGCGCTCGGCGAGCGGGGTGTCGCCCTCGTACATGTACGCCGCGACGTAGTCGAACAGGAGGCTTGCCGCGAACGGCGAGGCCTTGACCGTCTCGACGGCGTGGACCGCGATCTCGCGGCGCTCGATCCCGCCGAGGACCTCGCGCAGGGCGTCGAGGTCGAAGACATCGGACAGGACTTCGCGATACGTCTCGACCAGGATCGGGAAGCTCCCGTAGCGCGACGCGACGGCGAGGAGATCGGCGGCCCGCTGGCGCTGCTGCCAGAGCGGGGTCCGCGTCCCGGGCCGGCGCCGTGGCAGCAGCAGCGCGCGACCGGCGTTTTCGCGGAACCGCGAGGCGAAGAGGGCGGAGCCCCCGACCGCCTCGACGACGAGGTCCTCGATCTCGTCGGGGCTCGGGAAGAGGAGGGCCTCGATCTCGGCCAGGCGGGCCACGCTCCCGTCGCCTTCGCCCTCGGGCAGGCGGACGGCGATCCCGTCGTCGGACCAGATGGTCTGGGCCTCGATGCCGAGGCGCTCGCGGAGACGCCCCTCGATGGCCAGCGTCCACGGCGCATGGATGCGCCCGCCGAACGGCGTCAGGATCACGAGCCGCCAGTCGCCCAGCTCGTCGCGGAAGCGCTCGATGACGATCCGGCGGTCCGTCGGCAGGGCGCCGGCGACCTCGCGTTCCTCGTCGAGGTAGGCGAGGAGGTTGTTGGCGGCGAACGCGTCCAGGTCATGCGCGCCGCGGAAGCGGGCGATCGCGGCGGCCCTGCCGCGCTCACCGCGCCCCAGGTCCGCCTCGACCTCGCGGACGAAGGCGCCGATCGCCCGCCCGAGCTCGATGGGACGGCCGACCGTGTCGCCCTTCCAGAACGGCAGCTTGCCGGGTACGCCGGGCGCCGGCTCCACGATCACCCGGTCCGGGGTGATGTCGAGGATCCGCCAGCTGCTGGCGCCGAGGACGATGACGTCGCCGTGCATCCCGGCCCGCAGCTCGTAGACCATCTCCTCGTCGAGCTCGCCCACCCGCCGGCCCGGGGTTCCCGTCTCCCCGGCCAGGAACACGCCGAAGAGGCCTCGATCCGGGATCGTCCCCCCGGAGGTGACCGCCACGACCCGCGCGTCGCGGCGGCCCTCGACCATGTCCGTGACGCGGTCCCAGACGACCCGCGCCTTGAGCTCCGCGAACTCGTCGGAGGGATAGGCGCCGGCGAGCATCCCGAGGACCGCCTCGAGCGCCTCCCGCGAGAGCGTCGCGAACGGCGCCGCCCGGGTCACCGTCGCCAGCAGGTCGGCCACGGACCACGGTTCGAGGACGGTCATCGCCACGAGCTGCTGGGCCAGGACGTCGAGCGGGTTGCGGGGCATCACCGTCGTCTCGATGGCGCCGGCGTGCATCCGGCCCACGACCACCGCGGCTTCGAGGAGGTCGCCCCGGAACTTGGGGAAGACGATGCCCTGCCCGAACCAGCTCCTCCCCCGCCAGGTCGTTCAGGCGGTGGGCCAACCGCTCCGCCAGGCGTCGGCTGTTGGTGAAGATGATCGTGCTCCGGTGGGCCCGGATGAGCTCCAGGATCCGGGGGTGGATCGCCGGCCAGATGCTCGTCCGGAGGTCGTCCCGCCAGGCCGGCGCGTCGTCGGGCGTGGGCTCGACCGCGGCGAGCTCGCCGATCCGGCTCATGTCCTCGACGGGGACGATGACCTCGAGCTGGAGGGTCTTGCGTCCGCCGGCATCGACGATCGTGACCTCGCGACCCGGCCCGACCCCGCCAAGAAACCGGGCGATCGTCTCGAGGGGCCGCTGCGTGGCCGACAGGCCGATCCGCTGGAGCGGCGGGGCATCGGCGGCCCGCAGCCGCTCCAAGCGCTCAAGGGACAGGGCGAGGTGCGCCCCGCGCTTCGAGCCGGCGATCGCATGGACCTCGTCGATGATGACCGTCTCGACGCCCCGAAGCGTCTCGCGCGGGCTCGACGTGAGGAGGAGATACAGGCTCTCCGGGGTCGTCACGAGGATGTCCGGCGGCACCTTGGCGAGCAGGCGACGAGCCTCCTGGGTCGTGTCCCCCGTCCGTGACGCGATCGAGATGCGGGGTGGCTCCAGGCCGAGTCGCGCTGCCGCGAGGCCGATCCCGAGGAGCGGCGCCCGGAGGTTGCGCTCGACGTCGTAGGTCAGGGCCTTGAGCGGCGACACGTACAGGATCCGGACCGAGCCCGGGACACCCTTCACGGGCGGCGGCGACGGATCGCGGGCCAGCCGGTCGAGGCACCAGAGGAACGCGGCGAGGGTCTTGCCCGAGCCCGTCGGCGCGTGGATCAGCGTGTGGTGCCCGCCGGCGATCGCCGCCCAGCCGCCGACCTGGGCCGGCGTGGGCGTGGCGAAGGCGCCCTGGAACCAGGCCCGGACCGGCGCCGAGAACGGCGCGAGCGGATCCTGGGTCGGTGGGTCGCCGGGTCGGACGGGCGTCGGCGTCACGGGCCGTGGAGTCTAGCGCGCGGGAGCCAAATCGACCAGATGTTCGATTGTCAAGCGATGCCTCAGGGAGCGCTGACGGCCCGTCGGGTCAGGCCGTTGGACCCGGGCCGAGCGGCCGTGCGGCACCCACCGAGGAGCCATCCGCCCGTGCCCAGGGGTCGGCGGCGGGGCGATGCTGTTGTCACCGGACCAGAACACCCCGAACGACTTGGACGTACCGCTCCTGCTGGTCCCGGCGGCGAAGGAGGGAAGCCAAGAATGTCCAGCTTGAGGAAGTGGGCCACGCCCCTCGCACTTCTCGCAGCCATCCTGGTGCTGTGGATGGAAATCCCGATCACGGAAGTCCGCCCCGAGACCCTCGGCGGCGACTCGCTCCGCTCCATCGTGACCGTGGCTTTCTGGATCCTTGCGATCGTGGTGGTCGCGCTCCTCTTCGGGGACCGCACGTCCGCCGATGCCACGGTCGTGGAGGTCGAAGGTCCGGCCTTCACGCGCTACCTCTTCGGGAACACCCGGGCGGGCCTCTTCTGGCTGCCGATCCGCCTGTTCCTCGGCTTCGCCTGGATCGAGGCGAGCCTCCACAAGATCACGGGCACCGGCTGGCTTGACGGCGGCGCCGCGCTCAAGGGCTTCTGGACCGCGGTCGTGGTCGTCCCCGACAAGGGCCGTCCCCCGGTCTCCTACGAGTGGTACCGGGACTTCATCAACTTCCTCCTCAGCAACCACAGCGAGACCTGGTTCGCCCCGCTCATCGCCTTCGGCGAGCTGGCGGTCGGTGTCGGGCTGGTGTTCGGTGTCCTCACCGGGGCCGCGGCCTTCTTCGGGGCCCTGATGAACATGTCCTTCCTGCTGGCCGGCTCCGCGTCGACCAACCCGGTCCTGTTTACGTTCGCCATCGGCCTGATGCTGGCCTGGCGGGTCGCCGGCTACTACGGCGTCGATCGCTACCTCCTGCCGATGCTCGGCACGCCGTGGCGAGCGAAGGTGGTAACACATCCAGTGGCGGCGGGCTCAACGAGCTAGGCCTCATTCGGGGCTCGCGACAGGAGTTCCTCCACCCTCTCCAATCGCGAGCCCATCCGCTCCCCGGTCGGCCCGGGCGCACCGCCGGGTCGATCGTTTTCATGCCTCGAGTAGGCGCACCGTCAGCGCCGGTCGCGGATACGAGGTCAGCCGCGACGGGCGAGCAGCGCCTGGGGATCCACCGCGCCGATGGGACCCGCCGGCCGCGCGACGGTGAAGCCCGCGCCCTCGAGGAGGCACCGGACAACCGACGCGCGGGTCGAGCGCGGCAGCGGCTCCACGGGATCACGCTCGGCAACGGTCACGAGGGCCTGCCAGCGCTCCGCCTGGCCGCCGGCCGCCATGTGGCGGCGCAGGAGCTCGGCTGCCAGCCCGGCCCGTCGATGGGCCGGCGCCACGCCCAGCCCGACGATTGTCCGGGTGTCCTCCACCGGGGTCGACAGGACGACGCCGACCACGGTCCCCTCGAGGACGGCGGCGGTCACGATCACGTTCGCGTCCTTGAGGGCCGCCAGGGCGAGGCGATGCCCAGCCGCTGCATCGGCGGGCGGGATCGTGCGACCGGCGAGACGAAGGGTTCCCCATGTGGCCGCGTCGACACGGTCGAGGAGTTCCGGGCGCCCGGCGACGTCGTCCGCCGTGCCGCGTGCGGCGGCGGGTCGGCCGGTCGCGCCGCGTTCCAGGTCGGCCGCCGAGCTCCACCAGCCCAGGTCGGCGGCCGCGCGGAGGAGGGCGGGCACGGTCAGCTCGCGGACGAGGTCGGCCGTTTCGCGGGCCCGGCGGTCGGCGGCATCCTGCACGGCGTCGACCAGCAGGCCCGCATTGGGCTCGTCGTCGAGCCGCGCGGGCAGGGGCGCCTGGCCGTAGCGCTCGGCTTCGGCACTCCATCGCCGGCGCCATGCGTCCGGCGTCGGGAGCGCCGCGTCGGCGTGCCGCTGCGCGAGCCAGACGAGGCTCCACATCCGCGGCACCACCCGGTAGGCGTCATAGCCGCCGCCGCCCGTCGCGAGCCAGCGGCCGCCCGCCCAGCGGTGGGCCAGGGAATCGACAAGGCGGGCCGCCGCACCCATGGCCGTCGTCGTCACCCGCAGGTTCGCCAGGGGATCCCAGGCATGGGCGTCGGCGCCGTGCTGCGAGACGATGACGTCGGGCCCGAAGGCGGCGGCCAGGTCCGGCACGACCCGCCGCAGCGCCGCCAGCCAGCCCGCCTCGCCCGTGCCCGGATCCATGGGCAGGTTCACCACGGTCCCGACCGCTGCGCCATCGCCGAGCTCGTCGATGAAACCGGTCCCGGGAAACAGCGTGCGGCCCGACTGGTGGATGGAGATGGTGAGCACCCCCGGATCCTCGGCGTGGATCGCCTGGACGCCGTCGCCGTGGTGGACGTCGAGATCGATGTACAGGACGCGCCGGCCGGCGCGCCGGGCCCGGGCGATCGCCAGGGCCGGATCGTCGTAGACGCAGAAGCCCGCCGCGCGGCCCCGCATCGCGTGGTGGAGTCCGCCGCCGGGGTGGAAGGCGTGGCTGGCGGCGCCCCGGAGGATTGCCTCCATCGCCGCGACGCTCCCGCCGGCCACGGCGGCCGAAGCCTCATGCATGCCCGCGAAGGCCGGCGTGTCGCCCGGGCCGATGCCCGCCTCGGCCGGCCCATACGGCATCTCCGCGAAGCGGCGGACCGTCCGGATGTACGCCCGATCGTGGACCCAGGCCAGGACCCCGTCCGGGGCCGGCTCCGGGGCGAGCAGGTCGGGCTCCCCGGCCACGGCCCGGAGGAGGCCGATCCCCGGCCCGAAGCGGCGTGGGGTCAGGGGATGGGTCGGCCCGAGGTCGTAGCGCGTCGACCACGGCCCGAAGACGAGCAGCGGGTTCGGATCGGCGGCCGGCGATGACGGGCTCACGGTCGGCACGATAGCCCGGCGCCGGATCCGGCGGACGATCGCGGCCGGTCGTCGTGAGCCGGAACCGGTTGGGGCGGAACCGGTTGGGGCGGAACCGGTTGGGGCGGAACCGGTTGGGGCGGGTCGGCCGTCGAGTACCATGCGGCCATGCCCGACACGCTCGTCCTCCTCATCGTGATCCTCGTCCTCGTCCTCGTCTGGCGCGGCCCCAGGACCCTCCCCGAGATCGGGCGGATGCCTGTTCGGCGCCAGCCAGCTGCTGGTCGGCGACTTCGTGGTCACCGGCAGCCTCCCGGCCAGGGGGCCGATCCTGGGGGTTGCCGCGGTCCTCTACGCCGCGTCGGTGATCCTCGGCGCGTTCGTCCGGCTCGGACGGTTCTGGCTGCCCTCGATCAATCTCGCGGCCCTCTTCGCGGTCGCCTACCTGCCGGCGATCGGCCAGCCCGTGGCGGTCCTCCTCGGGGCCGCCCACGCGGTGGCGGCGGTCATCCTCTTCCGGGAGCGCCGCTGGTTCGGCGCGATGGCGGCCTGGCGCGCGGCGTGGTCGGCGGGCGCCGGCGGGGTCGAACGAGCGGGCTCGAGCCCGGCGCCGAAGGCCGTGCCGGCGCGCGGTCAGGGCAAGCGGCGTTCCTCGGGCAGGAGGTAGTCGATCGCGCCGGCCTCGGGCCCGGGGGCCGCGGCGGCGGTCAGCGCGACGTCCCCGAATGGCGCCGCCGCTCCCGGTGCGAGCTCCAGGACGGGATACGGCGCGAGGCGGGCGGCCCCGGGTCCCCCGACGACCGGAAGCCCGCCACCCGCGGCATGGAACTCCACGCCGGCATGCTGCTCGGGTCGAAGCCCCGTGATCGCGATGCCGACGAGGCGCCCGCCGCGGGCGGCGATCGCCGCCTCCACCACAGCGCTTGTCTCCCCGGTCGGGTCGGCCGGGTTCACCAGGACGAGCTCGCGCCCGCCGACG
>JACQEH010000238.1 GCA_016200675.1 Chloroflexota bacterium
GGACGCGCCGGTCGCCGCCCCTGCATGAGGATCCTGGTCGCCGAGTCCATCGCCGCCGAGGGCGTCGCCCGCCTTCGCGCCGAGCACGACGTCGACGAGCGCCTCGGCCTCGAGCCCGCGGCCCTGCGCGAGATCATCGGGGACTACGACGCCCTCATCGTCCGGAGCCAGGTCCAGGCCGACGCGGCGCTCATCTCGGCCGGCACGCACCTGCAGGTGATCGGCCGGGCGGGTGTCGGCGTGGACAACGTCGACCTCGACGCGGCGACGCGGGCCGGAATTACCGTCGTCAACGCCCCGACCGGCAACACCATCGCGGCCGCCGAGCACACCATGGCCCTCCTGCTCGGGCTCGCCCGCCGGGTCGCGGCCGCCGACGCCTCGGTCCGTCGGGGGGAATGGAAGCGGGCCCAGTTCCAGGGCGTCGAGCTGCGTGGCCGGACCCTCGGGATCATCGGCCTCGGGAAGATCGGGATGGCCATCGCCGACCGGGCGCGCGGCTTCGAGATGACCCTCGTGGGCGTGGATCCGTACGTGACGCCGGACCAGGCGGCGCTCCACGGCGTCGAGCTCATGGACCTCGATGCCCTGCTCGGACGATCCGATGCGATCACCGTCCACGTGCCGCTGACGCGGACGACACGCGGCCTGATCGGCGCCGAGGCCATCGGGCACCTCCGCCGCGGTGCCTTCGTCCTCAACGTCGCCCGCGGGGGCATCGTCGACGAGGCGGCCGTCGCCGAGGCCCTCCGGAGCGGGCATCTCGGGGGCGCCGGGATCGACGTCTTCGAGGCCGAGCCGCCGGCAGGTTCACCCCTCCTCGATGCCCCGAACACCCTCCTGACCCCGCACCTCGGCGCCTCCACGGCCGAGGCCCAGGTCGCCGTCGCGGAAGAGGTCGCGGACCAGGTCCTCGACATCCTCGCGGGACGGCCGGCGCGCTACGCGGTCAACGCGCCCCTCCTCGGACCGGAGGCAGCCCAGTCGATCGGGCCGTACCTGCCCGTCGCCGAGATGCTCGGCCAGTTCTTCAGCCAGTTCGCCGGGGCCGGTGTCCGGACGGTGACCCTCGAGGTCGCCGGCGAGCCGGCAGAGCACGACACCGCCCCGATCACGGCGGCCCTCCTGCGCGGCCTCCTCGAGCGCGTCACGACCGAGCGGGTGAACCTCGTCAACGCGTCCCTGCTGGCGCGCGCCCGGGGCCTGACCGTGGTCGAGCGCCGGACCCGTGACGCGGGGTCCTTCAGCGCCCTCGTGACCGTCTCGGGCGAGGTCGACGGGCGGCCGGTCGCCGTCGGGGGCACCGTCGCCAACGGCGAGCCGCGGATCGTCCGCCTCAACGACTACCGGCTGGACATGGAGCCGACGGCGGTGATGCTCATCACCCATCACCAGGACCGGCCCGGCATGATCGGCCGGATCGGGGGCCTGCTCGGCGCCGCCGACGTCAACATCTCGGCTATGCATGTCGCCCGCTCCGCGCCGCGCGCCGATGCCCTGATGATCCTGGCCCTCGACGACGACGTCCCGGAGGCGCTCGCAGCGACGATCCGCGACCACGAATCGTTGATCGACCTGTGGACGATCCGCCTCGGGAGCGACCACTGAGCGGCGATGCCGGAGCGCCGCGACCGGCGCTCATCCCTGCCGGGCTGGATGCCACGATCGTGCTCCTCCGCCACGGCGAGTCGGTCTGGGTGGCCGAGGGCCGCTTCCAGGGCCAGGGGGACTCGCCCCTCTCGCCCGAGGGCGAGCGCCAGGCGGAGCTCGCGGCGGCCCGGCTCGCCCGGCCGCATGCCGTCCCGGCCCTCCCGATCCCGGCCGGTCCGCCCATCGAGATCCGCCACTCGCCACTCGCCCGGACCACCGCGACGGCCGCGGCCGTCGCCCGGGCCATGGCGAGCCCAGACGCCATGGACGCGACCGTCCCCGTGGTCCCCGATGCGGGCTTCCTGGAGATCGGCCAGGGCGAATGGGAGGGGCGGCCGGCGTCCGAGATCGAGGCGCGCTGGGGAGAGGTGCTCGCCGGCTGGCGACGGGACCCGTTGACCACCTGGGCGCCGGGCGGTGAGTCGCTCGTCGCGGTGGATGGCCGGGCCCGGGCCTCCCTGGCCACGGTGCTGGCGGCCCTTCGGGCGCGGTCGGCGGGCACGGATGTCCCTGGCTCGCAGGTCCTGGGCTACGGCGGCCTGCCTTCAGACGAACCGTGGACCGTCGTCGTCGCCCACGACGGCGTCTTCAAGGTTTCGCTCCTGGCCCTCCTCGACCTCCCCCTCGAGCGCTTCTGGACGTTTCCCTTCGCCCTCGCCGGGATCAGCGTCGTCGAGATCCGGGCCGGCCGGCCCCGCCTGCGAGCCCACAACCTGACGGAGCACCTCCGCGAGCTCGAGACGGAGCGGCGCCAGGCACTCGACGCCGAACGGAGCCGCTCCGGGGCGCTCTGAGATCACCGACCCCGGCCGGCCGCTGACGTTGGGTCAGCGCCGGCCGATGGTGCCAGGGCCGCGCCGCCGCCGGCGGGGCCGCCGGAAGAGGAGGCGCAAGAGGCCGAGTCGCAGCCGTCGATGTGCGTCGGCGACGGACTTCAGGCGCTCGGTGCCGAGCTCCCGGTGGCCATAGGCGATCTCGACCTTGGCGTTGGCGACGGTGGTCAGCTCGGGCCGCACCACGGGCAGGGCGTCGCCGAGCGCGCCGGCAAACTCGTAGACGGTCTGCGACGGGCGCGGGCCGACGCCGAAGCGCGTGGCCCATCGCGCCAGCGAGCTCCAGGCCCGGTCCGGATGCATCGGCCGCGGGCCGCGCCGCCAGGCGATGGAGGCGAGCGCCGCGGCCCCGATGGCGACGAGGATGGCGATCACGATGAACGGGCCCGGCGAGGTGCCGCCGCTGCCGCCGACCGCGCCGGGGACGCCGTTGCCCGGGGTGCGCCGCGGGTCGCGGACACTGTCGCCGGGCCGGTCCGTGACCAGCGTCAGAGTGGGTCGGGGGGTCGGTGATGCCGGTGGACCCGACGGCAGGACGGTTGGCTGCCCGACGTTGCCCCCGGTCGGGTCGAAGTCGCTCCAGCCATAGCCCGGGAAGTAGACCTCCACCCAGGCGTGCGCGCCGGCGTTCCGGACTGTCTCCGTACCGGCCGCATTGCGATCGCCGGGCAGGAAGCCCTGGGCCAGGCGCGTCGGGATACCCGCCTTGCGGAGGAGGATCGCCATCGTCGTGGCGTAGTACTGGCAATAGCCCGCCCGGATCCGGGCGAAGCACTCGACGGTCGAGAGGCCGGAGCAGTTGGCCGCGACGAGATCGGAGACGTCGGCCTGGTAATGGAAGCGGCTGTTGTCGAGGAGGTAGTTCTGCATGTTCAGGGCGAGGTCGTAGGGGTTCTTGTCGGGTGTCTCGGCCAGGACGTCGTCGAGAATCTGCTGGGCTGCCGGGCCGATCCACTTGCCCGGATCGACCAGGTACTGGCGCTGGATGTCGGGCGAGTAGTCGCGGCTGGCCACGCGCAGGCGATTGGCGTTGATCTGGTCCGGCCCGCTGCCGATGACCGGGACCAGCGCGGTCACGGCGTAGCGAGGCACACCGTCGATCTGGACGGTGGCGAACCAGCTCTGGGAGCCGATGACCTTGAGGCGCGACGCCTGGTCGACCCACTCGATGGTCTGGGGGCTCACGACGTAGCCGCTGACCAGCGAGGCGGGCGTGATCTGGGCGGGGACCTCGCGCCGGCCGGTGAGGCCGACCGGGTCGTCCCCCGTGCCGGCCAGGATGTCGTCGCGGGCGGGGACGCCGAAGCTCGTCGTGGTGCCCCAGCTCCAGCTGTTGCCATCGAACTGCTCGTAGGCGCCGACTCGCCAGCGGAAGCGCTCGGTCTCGGTCGCCGGCAGCTGAGCCGTGAAGGCGACACCGTCACTCTGCGTCCAGGACGTCAGGATGTTCGTATCAGGGCCGAAGGCGACCACGCCGGGATCCCGTGACGTGCCGCCACCCGGGAGGAACTTCTGGACCCATTCGGAGACCGTGACGAGCGTTGCCGGCAGGTTCTTCCAGAGCCCCTGGAGGGGCGCGGAGGAGGCCGTTGCGGTCAGGAACAGGGACCCCACGACGGCCGCGCAGATGAACACCGCGCCGCCCCGGAGGTAGAGCCCCGTGACGGTCCCCGGATCGCCAATCCGCCGCCGCAGCCAGGTCGTCCGCTCGTCGAAGGCATGGCTGCGGGCCAGGAGCGCCAACGCCGCGAGGGAGAAGAGCACGATCAGCTGGAGCTGGTCGTTCCTGGTCAGGGCCATGTTCCCGAGGAGGACAAGACCCGTGACGATCACCGCGTCGAGTGTCCGCCGGTGGCCGAAGACCGCGTAGGCGGCGAACTGGCCCGTGGCCCACATGACGGCGCCGAGGGCGATGAAGTAGTGGCCGTACTCGGACGTGAACGGCTTGCCTCGTACCCCGAGGTCGATCCACACCCGGGTCGCGATGTCCGCGGCCTCGTGGAAGCGGGCGGCCAGGGCCGCCGGGCCGAACCCCGTGACGCTGTCGCCGAGGACGATGCCACCGGCCACGATCGGGAGGACGATGGCCGCGAAGGCGACGCCGAGGAGGTGCGTCGTCCAGCGCCCCCAGCCGAGCTTCGGCCCGAGGAACCCAATGGCGATCCCGGCGAGGCCCGGCAGCGGCAGGAAGTCGGTCAGCTTGTCAGCGCCGTTGACCCAGCGGGCGTCGTCGATCGACCAGCCCAGGGCCACGATCATGACGACGACACCGGCCAGCGAGGCCCAGCCCTCCGCCGGTCCGGCGAGCAGGCCGCGGAGCCCCGTTCGGGGGCGCTCCCACGCGGACGGCGCGACGGCTGCGCTCATCC
>JACQEH010000244.1 GCA_016200675.1 Chloroflexota bacterium
GATGGACTTCGAGACCGCGACCCCCGACATCTGGCGCGGGAACTTGTCGAGGTTGTAGGTCAGGGCGGCGAAGTAGAGGGAGCCGTCAGGCCCGAAGGCCATGACCGGGTCGCCACCGCAGCCGGTCTTGACGAACTGGCCCTTGGCCTGGGTGATGTTGGTCCAGCCGGGGATCACGACGTTCGACCAGTGCGCGCCACCGTCCGTCGTCACGAACGCCCAGCACTTACCGAAGCCATCGCGGTAGTCGTTGGCGCTGGTGACGATGTTGGCGCGCTTCGTCGGGTTGACGACGAGGTTCTGCTCGTTCTGCGGGTTGTAGCAGGTCTGGCCGTCCGCGTAGGTAACCGTCGTATCGCCGACCACGACGTCATGCTCATTCGTCGCCAGAGCCGGGTAGAGATTGACGACGCCGTTGAACGGCGCTCGCCGGCACTGCGAGAAGAGGGAGGCCTGGCCGCTCACCGGGTGAGCTGCCGCGGCCGCCTCGACGCCGAGGAGATCTTGAATCTCGGCCGCGTCACCGGCCTCGCCGGTTGCGGAGCCCTTGAAGTGGTCGGTGCCGCCGGATGCGGCGATCGCCGATCCGCTCATGAGCGTCGCACCGATCAGCCCGATCGCCGCGACGAGACTGAGCCGGCGAAGCCTGCCGGCCGTAGCTCGCACCATCGATATCCCTCCAGGATGGTTCGGCGCACTCGGATGCAACTTGGGGGCGCGCCGCGGACCGCCATGGTGCACCGCCCGCCGAGACTTTGCCAGCGCCTGCGGCCCCCCCGCGGTGCACCGGTGCACCATGTCCGGGGCCCGACGAATCGAGAACCGGGCCACGGGAGGAAGCGCAGGCGTCCAGCCAGCGGCCGAGGGATACTTGCATGCCCAGCCGCCAGATGGAGCCCAGCCCCCGATGACCGATTTCCGCTTCGGCATCCTCCTCTACAGCCAGGCTGCCACGTGGCCGGAGCTGCTGGCTGCCGCGCGGCGCGTGGATCGCCTGGACTACGACCACCTCTGGACGTGGGATCACCTCCACGCGATCGTCGGCGACCCCCTCCAGCCCATCTACGATGGCTACGCCGTGCTCGCGGCGTGGGCCGCTGCGACGGAGCGAACGAAGCTCGGCCTCCTGGTCGGGGCCAACACCTTCCGGAACCCGGGCGTGGTCGCCAAGTCGGTCACCACCATCGACCACGTCAGCGGCGGGCGGGCGATCCTCGGCATCGGCGGCGCCTGGTTCGAGTACGAGCACACGGCCCACGGCATCGAGTTCGGGTCAGGCTTCGGCGAGCGGCTGGCCTGGCTGGACGAATCGGCCATGGCCATACGAACCCTCCTCGACGGCGGCGTCGTCACCTCCGCGCCCGGCGGCCACTATGCCTTCGAGGCCCTGGAGCATCACCCGCGTCCGCTCCAGGCCCACCTGCCGATCATGATCGGCGGCGGCGGTGAGAAGAAGACGCTCCGGACGGTCGCCAAGGTCGCCGACTACTGGAACGTGAACGCGGGGCCGGCGGACCTCCTCCGCAAGAACGAGATCCTTGCCGAGCACTGCGCGGCCGTCGGCCGCGACCCGGCCGAGATCAGCCGGACCACGAACACCTGGATCATCGTCCGCGACACGAAGGCGGAGGCCGAGCGCGTCTGGGCCGCGGCGATGGCCCGCAACCGGTCCGACCTCAAGGACGACGACCGCCACCGGATGTTCTTCGGGCCGCCGGCGTACGTCGCGGAGAAGCTCCTCGAGCATGTCACGGCCGGCTTCGATTCGACGATCGCGGAGCTCCCGGCACCGTTCGATGAGGAGACGATCGAGCGCCTGGTCGGCGAGGTGAAGCCCTTGGTGGATCGGGGCTAGGCGGGCGTCATGACCGGCGTCCCGATCACCGGTCGCCGTGCCGCGACGGTCACCTTCGAGCACGTGACCAAGCGCTACCCGGGCACGGGCTCGGGGGTCGCGGGCGCCGTCGAGGACCTGACGCTCGAGGTGCCCGCGGGCAGGATCTGCGTCCTCGTCGGTCCCTCCGGCTGCGGCAAGACGACCAGCCTCAAGATGGTCAATCGGCTCATCGAGCCGACGAGCGGGCGAATCCTCATCGACGGCGAGGATGCCGCCCTCCGCGAGCTCACCGACCTCCGACGCTCCATCGGCTACGTCATCCAGCAGGTCGGGCTGTTCCCCCACCAGACGATCGGCGAGAACGTGGCCACGGTGCCCCGGCTGCTCGGCTGGGCGCCGGCCAGGCGTCGCGAGCGAAGCGAGGAGCTCCTCGCGCTCGTCGGCCTGGACCCCGCGACCTACCGCGACCGCTATCCGAGCCAGCTGTCCGGCGGCGAGCGGCAGCGCGTCGGCGTCGCCCGGGCGCTGGCCGCCGACCCGCCGATCCTCCTCATGGACGAGCCCTTCGGGGCGGTCGATCCTATCGTCCGCGAGCGCCTCCAGAACGAGCTCCTCCGCCTCCAGGAGGACCTCGCCAAGACGATCCTCTTCGTGACCCACGACATCGACGAGGCGATCA
>JACQEH010000245.1 GCA_016200675.1 Chloroflexota bacterium
CGATCACCCTCCACGCCCTGGTGCCGGGGATTCGAGCGCGGGCAGCCGACGCGCGGGCGCGGCTGATCGAATACCTCGTGGCCAACTTCGACGAGCTCGTGTACGTCTGATCCTGGGCGGGCCCAGGGTTCCGGCGCGGGGATCGTCCCAGCCCTTCGCCTGGTCCATCCGTACCCGTCCCTCCTGAACGCGGTCGCGGTGCTCGTGATCGCGTCCATCGCCGGCGCCGCGATTCCGCTCGCGGTCCGTCTGGGCCTGGCGATGCTGGCACTCCAGTTCTCGATCGGCGCCTTCAACGACCTGGCGGACGCGCCCCGCGATCGTGGCCGGGTGCCGCCGAAGCCGATCCCTGCCGGGTTCGTCACGGCCCGCCGCGCCGGCCTCGTCGGAGTGGCCAGTGCCGCGACCGGGCTGCTCCTGGTCGCACCGTCGGGGCTCCTGCTGGTCCTGGTGGCCGGGGCTGGCCTCGGATGCGGGCTCGTCTACAACTTCGGGCTGTCCCGGACGGCCATCTCGTGGGCACCCCTGGCGGTCGCCTTGCCGCTCGTGGTCGTGTATGCGTGGCTCGGGGCGACCGGTGACGTGCCCGGATCGATCCTGTCAGTCATCCCGGTCGGAGCCCTCGCCGGTGGGGGACTGGCCATCGGCAACGCCCTCGTCGACATCGACGTCGATCGTGCTGCGCGCCGGAGCACGGTCGCCGTGGCGGTCGGTGCTCGGGCCGCCTGGGTCCTTCAGGCACTCGCCCTCGGCGGTGCGAGCCTCGTGCTCGCCGTCGAGCTCCGGCACGGCCGGATGGGGTCCCTCATCGCCGTCGCGGTCGGGGTTGCCATCCTGCTGGTCGGGCTCCTCCTGCTGCGATCGGCCGCCGCCGAACGACGGCGGCTGGGGTGGCAGTTCGAGGCGGCGGCCACGGTGGTGCTGGGTGTCGGCTGGGCCCTCGGCCTCGCGCTCGGGGCTTGATCGTCCGGCGGGCCGCGCCGGCCACGGGCCATCCGAGGGCCACGGAGGCCACGGAGGCCACGGAGGCCACGGAGGCCACGGAGGCACCCCTAACAACCTCGCCCCGCGCTCGTTATCCTTGCCACAACCGAACGCACCAGGGAGCCTCGGCCTCGTGACATCGACCATCCGCCGCCTCCGGCCGCTCCTGATCAGTCTGGTCGCCCTGATCCTCACGGCGGGCATCGCCTTCGCAGCGAAGCCGTCGACCCATCCCAGTGATGGGTACGGGAGCCAGGCATCCGGCCAGGCGGTTCCCGAGGCAACCGAGGGCCAGGAGACCGCCGAGCCGGACGAGTCGGCCGAGCCGGACGGGCCCGCGAAGACGAATGACCCGGCCGAGGTCGACACGAAGGACGGCACCACCAATACGAACTGCGCGACCGATCCGACCAAGCTGACCGCCCAGCAGCTCAATGCGATGACCCATGGATCCATCGTCTGCTGGGCCGCCCATCAGCCGACACCCGACACGTACGCCAACCACGGCGCGTGGGTGTCCCACTGGGCCAAGCAGCACGTCGGCAAGGGTGCCGGTCACTCGAAGGCGCCCTGACCGAGTTCCCCGGAGCCGCCCGCCTCGGGGCCCGCAGACGACGAAGCCGGCGCCACTGGCGCCGGCTTCCTGCTGTCCGCCTCCATCCAGGCGACCGCGCCATGCTCCTGATGTGCCTCCGGCGACGGCTGCCGGCGACGGGTGAGCTGATCCGAACCTCAGTCGGGATCGCCACTCCTGACGAGGGCGATCGCGTTCTCGAGCTTCAGCTTGGCGATCGTCAGGTACTTCGCCAGGTTCGCCCGATCGACCGGCCCGAAGCCGGCCACGACGTCCGGCGTCCGGAGGACTCCCACCAGCTCCTCGACCGCATCGGAGAGCTGCTGCTTCGCGACGACGAGGGAATCGTCCCGCAGCGGTTCCGCCGGCGCCCGGCGCCCGGTCCATGCCGCGCCGGCATCCTCCGAGACGTCATCCGGCCCGGGTGACGTGGAGTCGGCGGACGCGGGCGCGTCGCTGATGGTCGTCCTGGAGCGCCGGCCTTCGATCCTGTCCTTGAGCTTGATGAGGGTCAGCTCGCCGCGGGCGACCTGCTCGCTGAGACGCTTGCGCTTCTTCGGGTCCGTGACCTTCATCAGCTCATAGGCATGCGAGAGCGTGTCTTTGCGCAAGGACACCAGCTGCCGGACGTCGTCGGGCGCATCGGCCAGGCGCAGTCGGTTCTCGAGATAGCCCTTGTCCTTGCCGAGCTTCTGGGCGAGCTTCCGGACCGAGTAGCCGTGCTCGCGGACCATGCGGTCGTACATGGCGGCCTCGTCGAGCGGGGAGAGGTCCTCGCGCTGGAGATTCTCGATGATCGCGATTTCCAGGGCCGTGTCGTCGTCGATGTCCTCGACGAGAGCGGGGATCGACGCAAGGCCTGCTGTCTTCGTGGCGCGCCAGCGTCGCTCGCCGGCGATGAGCTGGTACTCGTTGTTGCCGAGTGGACGGACGAGGATCGGCTGGAGGACGCCGTGCTCGCGGATCGATGCGGCGAGCTCCTCGAGCGAGGTGGCGTCGAACGCGAGGCGGGGCTGTTGCGGATTCGGCGTGATCTGGGCAATGGGGATGACCCGCACGCCGGACGAGTGGCCCGTGTGCTCGGCGGAAAGGAGGCTGACGATGGCCGGCGAGAGCTCGCGCTCCTCGGAGAGGCGCCGCGCCGCAGCGGCGCGGAAGTCGGTCCTAGCCAAGTTCGATGACCTCCCGTGCCAGCTCGCGGTACGTCCTTGCGGCCTCGGTGTGGCCGGCATATGAGGTGATCGGTCGCCCGACGAGGGGCGCCTCGCCGAGCTTCACCGTATTCCGGATGATCGAGGTGAAGACGTGGTGGTCGCCGACGACCCGGAGCTCGTCGAGCATGTCGCGGGCGAGGTTCGTGCGGGCGTCGTAAAAGGTCGGCAGCAGGCCGAGGATCTTGAGCTTCCGATTCAGCTTCAGGCGGATCGTGTTGATCACCTTGACCAGGTTCGTCAGGCCCTTCATCGCGTAGAACTGGGTCTGGACCGGGATGATCACGCCGTCGGCGGCAACGAGCCCGTTGACCGTCAGCAGGCCGAGATTCGGCGGGCAGTCGATGAGGGCGTAGTCGTAGCGATTCTTGAGGCGGCCCTCGAGGGCATCGCGAAGGATCGATTCCCGACCCAGCATCGTGAAGAGTTCACCCTCCGTCGCCGCAAGGTCGATGTGCGCCGGCACGACGTCGATTCGTTCGGTCTCTGTCGCGAGGATCACCTGGTCGAGCGTCGCCCGGCCGACGAGGACATCGGCCATCGATCGCTCGATGGTGTTCAGGTTGATGCCGAGGCCGGCGGTCAGGTTCGCCTGCGGATCCATGTCGATGCAGAGGACGCGGAAGTTCTCCTCGGCCAGCGCGCCGGCGAGATTGATCGCCGTCGTCGTCTTGCCAACGCCGCCTTTCTGATTCGCAATCGCGATCACGTTGGTCACCGGGGATCACCTCGCAGGAGTCGAAGGCCTCTGGGGGATGGCGGATGCGTCAAGACGCGATCCGGTGGGACGGGCGTGTCCGAATGCTACCCCAGGACGGGCGCGGATCCCCGTGCTACTTATCCACAGGATCATCGACTTGTGCACCGAAGTGTGGATTACGCGGGCGAGTCCGCAAGAACCGTTTACGGCCCAGGACGCAGGTCATCTCGCGAGCGAACGGCTCGGGTGGGGGAGAACTGCGCGGCTATCATTGGTCCGCGACAGTCGTTCACGACCTGTCGTTGCGCAAAGACAGGCACCCGATCCGGAGCCGCACCCGCCGGGACGGCTGAGCCACCACTTGGAGCCACGCCCGTGCCGACGAACGAAGAGCGCCTGAACCGGCTCGATCGGATGCGCGCCGAGGCGCTGCTCGGTGGCGGCCCCGTCCGCATCGAGCGACAGCATGCGTGGGGCAAGCTCACCGCGCGCGAACGCCTGGACCTGCTCCTGGACCCGGGATCGTTCGTCGAGCTCGACGCGTTCGTCATGAACCGGACCGCCGACTCGGCCGCCGGCGAGCAGCGCTTCCTGGGCGACGGCGTCGTGACGGGTCATGGAACCATCGACGGCCGGCTCGTCTTCGTCTTCAGCCAGGACTTCACGGTCTTCGGCGGCTCGCTGTCCGAGGCCTATGCCGAGAAGATCTGCAAGGTGATGGACCTGGCGATGAAGGTCGGGGCGCCGCTCGTTGGACTCAACGACTCCGGAGGTGCCCGCATTCAGGAGGGCGTGGCGTCCCTGGGCGGCTATGCGGAGATCTTCCTTCGCAACGTCATGGCCTCGGGGGTCGTGCCCCAGATCTCGGTGATCATGGGACCCTGCGCGGGCGGCGCGGTCTACTCGCCGGCGATGACCGACTTCACGGTCATGGTCGAGCGCACGAGCTACATGTTCGTGACCGGACCCAACGTCGTGAAGGCCGTGACCCACGAGGAGGTCGATTCCGAATCGCTGGGCGGCGCGATGGTCCACACCACGAGGACCGGCGTGGCACATCTCGCCGCGCATGACGAAGCCGACGCCCTCGACGCCGTCCGACGACTCCTCGCCCATCTTCCGCAGAACAACCTCGAGGCGCCCGCGGTCGTGACGACCGATGACCCAGCGGACCGCCAGGATCCGGAGCTGGATCGCGTCGTGCCAGACGATCCACATCGGCCCTACGACATGCACGACGTGATCGACCGGATCGTTGACGCCGCGGAGTTCCTGGAGATCCAGCCCGGCTGGGCGGAGAACATCATCATCGGCTTCGCGCGACTCGGCGGCCGCAGCGTCGGCATCGTCGCCCAGCAGCCGGCGATCCTGGCCGGTGCGCTCGACATCGCGGCGTCAACCAAGGCTGCCCGATTCGTCCGAACGTGCGACTGCTTCAACGTCCCCATCGTTACGCTCGTCGACGTCCCGGGCTTCCTGCCGGGCGTTGGCCAGGAGCACGGCGGAATCATCAAGCACGGCGCGAAGCTCCTGTATGCCTACTGCGAGGCGACGGTGCCGAAGGTCACGGTCATCACCCGCAAGGCGTACGGCGGGGCCTACGACGTCATGAGCAGCAAGCACGTCCGCGGCGACATGAACTTCGCCTGGCCCACCGCCGAGATCGCGGTCATGGGCGCGGAGGGCGCCGTGAACGTCGTCTTCAAGGATGCGATCGCCGGCGCGGACGATCCGGCAGGGGAGCGAGCGCGACTCGTCGCGGAGTACGAGGAGGAGTTCGCCAATCCCTACGTCGCCGCGGCCCGCGGGTATGTGGATGACGTCATCCGGCCGTCGGAGACGCGACCGCGCCTCATCCGCGCCCTCGAGATGCTCGCCGACAAGCGCGACACCAACCCGAGAAAGAAGCATGGCAACATCCCGCTCTGACGCGCGCCCGAAGGCGTCTTTGCACAAAGACGCCTTCGACGCCCCGCCCTTCCGGCGGGTCCTGATCGCCAACCGCGGCGAGGTCGCGGTCCGCCTCATCCGCGCCTGCCACGAGATGGGGATGGAGGCGATCGGCGTCTACAGCGATGCCGACGCGGCTGCCGCCCACGTCCGCCTTGCCGACCGGGCCATCCGAATCGGCCAGTCCGCCCCGACCGAGAGCTACCTTCGGATCGAAGCGCTCATCGACGCGGCCCGGGAATCCGGAGCGGAGGCAGTCCATCCGGGGTATGGATTCCTGGCCGAGCGGGCGGCATTCGCCCGGGCGGTCGAGGAGGCCGGGTTGGTCTTCGTCGGCCCACCGTCGGCCACCATCGACGCCCTCGGCGACAAGCTCCACGCCCGCCGGACCGCGCGATCGGTCGGCGTCGAGGCCGTGCCCGGGACCCTGGAGCCCGCGCCCATCGACCGACCGGACCAGGTCGAGCGAATCATCGCCGAGGCCGAGGCCATCGGGTTCCCGCTCCTGGTCAAGGCGGCGGCAGGCGGCGGAGGCCGGGGGATGCGCCGCGTTCAGGCAGCGCGGGACCTGCCCGCGGCGCTCGTCTCGGGCTCGCGCGAGGCCGCTTCGGCATTCGGCGACGGGAGCGTCTACCTGGAGCGGGAGATCCGTCCGGCGCGCCACATCGAGGTCCAGCTACTTGGCGACGCGGGTGGGCGGGTCGTCGCCATCGGGGAGCGTGACTGCTCCCTCCAGCGACGGCACCAGAAGCTCGTCGAGGAGGCGCCGGCACCGGGCCTGACCACCGCGGAACGCCGGCACCTGCACGAGCTGGCCGTGCGGGTCGCCGCAGCGGCCGGCCTCCGGAATGCGGCGACGGCCGAGTTCCTGCGGGCGCCGGACGGCGCGTTCTACTTCCTCGAGGTCAACACCCGGCTCCAGGTGGAGCATGGGGTGACCGAGCTCGTTTCCGGACTCGACATCGTGCGCGAGCAGTTCACGCTTGCCGCCGGTCGGCCGCTCTCGGCCGAGGCCGTGGCGGCGGCGGCCCAGGCGGCCCATCCGACGAGCCACGCCATCGAGGTCCGGCTGTCGGCGGAGGATCCCCGCCGGGACTTCGCGCCCGCGCCCGGCCGGGTCGCTCGCTGGACGATGCCCGCCGGGCCCGGCGTGCGGGTCGACACGGCGATCGAGTCCGGCGACCGGATCCCGGCGGAATACGACAACCTCATCGCGAAGCTCATCGTTCACGCCGGCGACCGGGCGCGGACCCTCGATCGCCTCCGCCGCGCCCTTGACGAGACCGAGGTCGCGGGCATCCAGACGACCCTGCCCTTCCATCGATTCGTGGCCCGCGCCCCGTCGTTCCGGTCGGCCGAGCTGTCGACCAGCTGGGTCGACGAGCACTGGGACGGCATGGCCGCCTTCGCCGAAGCCGCCCGCCGGGCCCAGCTCGCGGCCGGCCTGGCGGCCCTTGACGCGGCACCGGCGGCGGCCGCGAGCGGGGCACAGCCGCCCTCGCCGCGCCCGGCCGGCGGGCCGGGTGAACGTCGCCGGGGTGCCGGCGGCTGGCAGCGAGCCGGCCTGGCGACGGCGATCGACCGTTGGCCGCGATGATGCCCGACCCCGAGCCGGCGCCGGCGATCGGGGAGCCGAACCGGCCCATCGAGGATCCCCGGGGCTTCCGGGTGAGCCTGGCCGAGGGCGACGCGGGGGCCGGCCTGCCACCGCTCGTCGTGGCTCCCCCGACCGTGCCCTTGGCCCCGGTCGCCAGAATCGCCGGTCGCGGACCGCTCGGTGGGGCTGCCCGGCCGGGCGCGGCTCCGGCCCCCCGGGACCAGTCGAACGTGCTGGTCGATGGTCAATCGCGGCCGCTGACGCTTGAGGTCGTCGACGCGGTTCGGGCCGTGCTCGTCGAAGCAGGGGATGGTGGCCATCGGACGCGCGTCCTGCTCCTGCCGCCCGCAGCCGCGGCCGGCAGGGTCCGTGGCGTCGTCCGGCGCGAGGTCGTCGTCGATGGCTGGCGCGTGGAGGTCGAGGTTGAGCCGGCGGCC
>JACQEH010000232.1 GCA_016200675.1 Chloroflexota bacterium
GGCCTGCCCGAGCACGACGCGTTCGTGGGCGTCCTGCGCGAGGCGATGGCGGTCGACCGGCTCGATCCGGTTGGCGTCTACTTCGGGACGAGCACCGGCCAGGTCTATGGCAGCGCCGACGAGGGCCGGAGCTGGTTCCTCGTCGCCCACAACCTCCCGCCGGTCTGGTCGGTCGAGGCGATGGTCGTCGATTGACCGCGGACCGCGAGGCCAACCCGGGCGCGCCGGCCGTCGTCCACCTCCCACGGTCCCTTGCCGCGCTCTTTCCCGGCGCCCCACGCCGCCTGGAGGCAAGGGGCGCGTCCGTGACCGACGTCGTCGATGACCTCGAGCGCCAGATTCCGGGCATTCGCAACCGGATCCTGGAGGCCGGTCCGGCGATCCGGACGCACCTCAACATCTTCGTGGCCGGGCAGCGGGCGAGCCTCGCCACCACCGTCCCGCCCGGGGCCGACGTCCACGTCATCCCGGCCGTATCGGGCGGCTGACCACCGCAACACCAACGCACCGTTGACCCGGCTGCGATCATGGCCCGGTGACTGCAACCCGCTACCCGACTTCGGTACCCCCATCGCCACGATGACCGACGCCGCGTTCATCCGCTCCTTGCCCAAGGTGGAGATGCACATCCACATCGAGGGCACCCTCGAGCCCGAGATGATGTTCGATCTGGCCGCCCGCAACCATGTGCGATTGCCGTATCGCTCAGTCGACGACGTGCGCGCCGCGTACGAGTTCGCCGATCTTCAATCGTTCCTCGACCTGCTCTACCGAGGCGCGACCGCGCTGCGGACGGTGCGGGACTTCGACGATCTGACGTCGGCCTACCTCCGTCGCGCGGCTGCCGACGGGGTTCGCCACGCTGAGATCTTCTTCGACCCGCAGGTCCATACCGAGCGTGGTGTGGGCTTTCCGGTGTTCATGCAGGGCTTTGCCGCAGCACGGACTCGGGCAGAGCAGGAGTTTGGGGTGGCCTCGTCGCTGATCATGTGTTTTCTTCGCCACCTGCGCGGGGAAGCCGCGACGGCGACGTTCGAGGAGGCCAAACCATATCTGGACCAAATCGTCGGCGTGGGTCTGGATTCGTCAGAAGTCGGCTACCCACCGTCGGACTTCCGTCAGGTGTTCGAGAGCGCTCGCAACGTGGGCCTGCGAGCGGTGGCCCACGCCGGCGAGGAGGGACCACCCGCGTACGTTTGGGAGGCGATTGACGTGCTTGGCGTCGAGCGCATCGATCACGGTGTTCGAGCGGAAGAGGACGCGGCATTGGTGGCGCGTATCGTCGCCGACGGAATCACGCTCACGATGTGTCCGCTCTCCAACGTCAGGCTTCGCGTGTTCGATCGCATCGAAGACCATAACCTCGCGCGTCTGCTCGACCGTGGGGTGAAGGCGACCATCAACTCCGACGATCCCGCGTATTTCGGCGGATATGTCGCGGACGACTACGCGGCCGTGGCATCCGGACTGGATCTCGATCGGGACGAGTTGGTCACGCTCGCCCGCAGCAGTGTGGAGGCTTCGTTTCTCCCACTCGACGCCAAAGGGCAGCTGATCAACGAGATCGCCGCCGTCGCGTAGGGCCGAGACGGGCCACCCGGCCGCACATTCGTGCGACCCAGTGAACGCCTGCTCGAGGAACGGCATCGAGCCTCGACTTCCCCAAGGATGGCAGCGTCGCCGCCGCAGCGGCAGCGTAGGTGGCGCGCCCGAGACCGGGTACCCTGCCCGCATGTACGTGCCCGAGCACTTCCGGCCGACCGATGCCGACATCAGCGAGCTGCTGGAGCACCTCGGCGCCGCCGACCTCGTCACCGTGACCGCCGTCGGACTCCTGGCCACGATGCTGCCGCTCGCCTTCGACGCGCCGGGGTCGCGGGCGGGCACGGGTCCGGCCGGTTCCCTCATGGGCCACGTCGCCCGGAACAACCGCCAGTGGCGGGAGCCGGTCATCGGCGAGGCCCTCGTGATCGCGCGCGGCCCGGATGCCTACGTGACGCCGTCCTGGTACGCGACGAAGGGCGAGCACGGCCGGGTCGTCCCAACGTGGAACTACGTCACCGCCCACCTCCATGGCCGACTCGTCATCCACGACGACCCTGCCTGGGTCGAGGCGAACGTCCGCCGCCTCACGGCGCTCCACGAGGGCCGCCGCGACGCGCCGTGGTCCGTCGATGACGCGCCCCGGGCGTACGTCGAAGGGCAGCTCCGGGCGATCGTCGGCGTGGAGGTCCTCGTCGAGCGGATCGAGGCCAAGTTCAAGCTGAGCCAGAACCGATCGGAGCGCGACGTGGACGGGGTGATCGATGGCCTCTCGGCCCTGGGCGATGTCGCCATGGCGGATGCCATGCGCCGTTCGCAGGGTACCTAGGAAACGCCCGCCGTTCCGGTCCAGAATGCCGGCATGCATCCCATCGCCCAGCTTGCCGCCCTGTTCGCGGCGGTCGTCCACGTCGTCTTTTTCCTCATGGAGAGCGTATGGTTCGGCCGGGAGCGCATCTGGCGGCGCTTTGGGCTGGACTCGAGCGAGCAGGTGGAGGTCGTCCGCGCCTTCGCCTACAACCAGGGCTTCTACAACCTCTTCCTGGCCATCGGCGTGGGCGTCGGCATCGCGCTGATCCTGGCCGGGACGACCGATGCCGGGCGGGCGATCGTCCTCTTCGCCTGCGGCTCGATGGTGGCGGCGGGGCTCGTCCTCGTCCTCCACAACCGCAGCCTCCTGCGAGCGGCCGCGATCCAGGCCGTCCCGCCCCTCGTCGCCATCCTCGCGGCGGTCGTCCTGGGCTGACAATGGCCGACGACCTCGATCCCCGCGAGGCAGAGCGGATCCGGCGCCGCGACCGCGATCTGGCGGCCGAAGAGCGGGCGCTCATGAATCCGGGCATGGGCAAGGTCTTCAAGCAGATCCAGGATGCTCAGGCGAAGGCGGCCAAGGAGCCACCGCGCCGGCGAACTCGCGGCCGGCCCTGACGCCGCCGGCACGCGACCGTCGAGCATGTGACCGAGCACGGGACCGCCGAGCGCAGCCTCGAGCGGTCAGGCCTCCCCTTCTTCGCCCTCCGGCAGCTCGCGACCGTACTGGCGGGCCTCATGGAGCCCGTACCCGAGCGTGTTCCAGAACGCGGCGGCGGCCTCGTTGCCGTCGCGGACGATGACGTTGACCTTTCGGCAGCCGGCGGCCAGCAGCCCGGCTTCGACCTGGCGGACCAGCTTCGTTGCAAGCCCGCTGCGCCGATGGCCCTCGGCGGTCGCGACGTGGTAGATCCAGCCGCGCCGCCCGTCCCAGCCACCCATCGCCGATCCCACGATGGCAGCCCCCTGGGCAGCCACGAGGAGGAGGCCGGGGTTCCGCTGGGCGAATCTGCGGAGGCTCATGTCGTCGTCGCCGAGTGACCGGCATCCCATCGCAGCCCAGAGAGTGCGGAGGCTCTCGCCGTCGCGCGAACGGAACTCGCGGATGACCACGGGCAGCGGCTCGGCCGCCCGTGGTGCCGGGCGCCCGCTGCGAGGCGCCGGGGCGGGCCGATCCGCCGACCGCGCGGCCCGGGCCGGCATGGCCGCCATCCGCTCGGCGAGATCGTAGATTGGGGCGGGACCGGAACGGAGGGCGTCGACCGCCGCGCGGGCGACATCGAGGGTCGGGTATGGGCCGCGGACCAGCGGGAGGCCGAGCTCGTTCGTCAGCTCGGCATCCGTCAGCATCCAACCCCCGGAGGCGTGCTCGACCGTGAACCTGCCATCACCGGTGGCGTAGCCCCCGGCCGCGGCGCGGACCAGCTTCGCCGGATCCGCCGGAGGCTTCGGGCGAGGTGGCCTGGACGACGCGGCAGCCATGGTGATCAGAGCCTAGCAGCGACCAGCAGCGCTGCTCCCGCCCACGGGCGCGCTCCCGTCGACTTGACGTTCGGCCCGCCTGGCCCGAACCTCGTCGCATCCAGCCGATCGCACGGAGGGTCCGCTCGTCTCCGCCCAGGGGACCGAGGCCCGCCGTGCCGGTGCGCGAAGCGCGGCGATGACCCCCGAGCAGCACGCCGCGATGGGGCCGCCCGGCGGCCGGCTGGGAGCGCGTGGACGGGGGCAGGATCCCACTGGGACGAGGAGGAGCGGTAGTGCCGTTGGTGCTCCGGACTGTCCGCGCCACCCGCTATGTCACGCCGTTCCGCGAGGGCGGATCCCTGCCCGGCCTGGTCGAGGCCGATGACGACGGGCTCTACGTGGTCAAGTTCCGTGGCGCGGCCCAGGGCCCCCGGGCCCTCGCAGCCGAAGTCATCGCCGGGGAGCTCGGCCGGGCCATCGGGCTGCCGGTGCCGGAGCTCGTCCTCATCGACATCGACCCTGGCCTGACGGCCGCGGACCCGGATCCCGACCCGTTCGTTCAGGAACTCCTCGAGCGAAGCCCGGGTCGCAACCTCGGGGTGGACTTCCTGCCGGGATCGCTGACCTTCAGCCCCGCTGCCGACGCGCCGCTCGACCCTGCACTCGCCGCCGACATCGTCTGGTTCGACTCGCTCGTCACGAACACCGATCGCTCGCCGCGCAACCCGAATATCCTCGCCTGGCACCGTCGCCTCTACCTCATCGACCACGGCGCAGCCCTCTTCATCCACCACACCTGGCGGGAACCCGACGAGCATGCAGCGCGATCCCTCGCCACCATCCACGACCACGTCCTCCTGCCCGGAGCCGGATCCGTGGCCGAGGCCCACGCCCGGATGGCCCCGCTCGTGACCGCTGAACTGGTGGCGTCACTCGTCGACAGCGTGCCGGACTCGTGGCTCGCGGCCGACTCGCCGGTCGGCGGTCCGGCCGGCCAGCGGGCCGCCTACACGCGCTACCTCGCCCGCCGGCGCGACGCGCAGGCCGACCTCGCTCGGCAGATCGACGAGGTGGAACGTGCCGTCTGAGCCCTTCCAGTACGCCATCCTCCGCGTCATGCCGCGGGTGGAACGTGGCGAGCGCGTCAACGTCGGGGTCGTGCTCTTCTGCCGCACGCGGCGGTTCCTGGGCTGCCGGATCGGCCTGAACGACATGCGGCGCGCCGTGCTGACGGCACTCGCTCCCGACGTCGACCTCGCGGCGATCGAGGCCCATCTCCGGGTCATCGAGGGCATCGTCCGCGGCGACCCGGAAGCAGGGCCGATCGCGGCCCTCGCGGAGCCGGAGCGGTTCCGCTGGGTTGCCAGCCCGTCGAGCACCGTCATCCAGCCGTCGGACGTCCACGGTGGCCTGACCGACGATCCCCCAGCGACCCTCGACCAGATCTACGCCTCGCAGGTCGACTGAGCCGGGGGGCGGCTTCCCGGCCGCGTGCGACGTCAACATTGGACCCGCGCACCGAAGCTGCGGTCAGGGCCGAGCGTCGACCCCCGTCCAGCGACGATCGACGACGAGGTGCAGGAGGGTCGGCTTGTCGGCCACGAGGGCCTGGCCGAGGGCCGGCCCGAACGCCGTGTCGCGGTCGACGCGGATCCCGCGGGCCCCGAACCCACGGGCGACGGCCGCCCAGTCCACCGGACCAAGGTCGGTCGCGGCCAGCGATCCCTCCGGGCGGCGCTCCTGGTAGGTCCGGATCATCCCGTACTGCTCGTTGTCGAAGACGATGACGATCGTCCGGAGGCCCATCCGGACGGCGGTTTCGAGCTCGGCGACGGTCATCCCGAGGCCCCCATCGCCGACGAGGGCCACGACCGGTCGGTCACGATGGACGAGTCCCGCCGCGATCGCCGCCGGGAGGCCGTACCCCATCGCGCCCGACGTCGGCCCGAGGAAGGTCCCGGGACGGCGGAAGCGGAACCCGCGGGCCGCCCAACCCCCGAAGCTGCCGGCGTCGGTCGTGAGGATGGCGTCCTCGGGCAGGCCGGCCCGGAGGGCGCCGATGATCCGGCCGGGATGCACGCCCGGGCCGTCCCAGGGATGCCCGTCCACGACCGTGGCGGTTTCCCAGGCGGCGCGATCCAGGCGGTTCGCCACCATCCTGGCGTCGGCACCGGCGGCATCGAGGACACCTCGACTCTCGAGCCTGCCGACCGCGGCGCGGAGGAACTGCCGGGCATCGGCGGTGACCACGATGTCCGCCACCGGCAGGTCGGGGTGCGGCCGTGTCGGCGCGATGTCGACGTGGGCCCAGCGAACGCCGCGCGCCGGCACGCTCCAGCCGAAGGACGCGATCTCGCTCAGCCGGCAGCCGATCACGAGCATCGTATCGGCGCTGGCGAGGCGCTCCCGGACCGTGACCGGCGCTCCGTAGCCGGTCATGCCCAGAAACAGCGGGTTGTCATTCGGGATGACGTCACCCCGTCGCCAGGCGGCGATGACGGGCACCCGCAGCAGCTCGGCGAGACGGACGAGATCGTTCGAGGTCCGGGCGCGGAGGATGCCGCCGCCGGCGAGGATCACCGGGCGCGTGGCGCTGGCGAGGAGCTGGAGGACCTCGCCAATGGCGGCGTCCGTCGCCCGCGGCGGCGTCTCCCGGGACGGCTCGGGGGCCACGCCGGCCGGGACGTCCATGTCGAGGAGGTCCTCCGCCAGGGCGAGGACCACGGGCCCGGGGCGGCCCGTGACGGCGGCCGTGACCGCATCGCGGACGGCGTGACCCGCGTCCTCCGGCGTCCTGGGTTCGGCCGACCACTTGGCGAGCGCCCCGATCGTCCCGGCCAGGTCGACCTCCTGGAAGCCTTCCCGGCCGCGGGCCGCGAGCTCGACCTGGCCGACGAGGGCGAACAGGGGGCTCGAATCCGCGAACGCAGTGTGGATGCCGATGCCCAGGTTCGCGGCGCCCACGGCGCGCGTGGCGAGGCAGGCGGCCGGCCGGCCGGTGAGCTGGGCGTGCGCCTCGGCCATGAACGCCGCGGCACCTTCGTGACGGGTGGCGACCACGTGGATCCCGGCGGCCTCGAGCCCGTCGATCAGGCCCAGGAAGCTCTCGCCGGGCACCGTGAAGGCCCATCGGACGCCGGACCGGCGCAGGGCGTCGGCGATCATCCGGCCGACCGTCAGCGGTCCCTGGTGCGCCGGCTCGATCGACGTCTCGAGCACCTCGAGCTCGGTGGGTGCCGCCTCGTCGGCCAGGGGCGCGGCCTCCGCCGGTGCCGACTCGGACACGTTTGCGACTTCCTCGGCCGGGACCGGGTTTCCGCCGGGGACCGGTTCCTCGACCGCGACCGCTTCGTCGGGTAGGGCCTGTTCACCAGCCGAGAGCGGGGTCTCGGCCGCTGCCTGTTCCTTGACCATTGCGGGTTCCCCGGCCGGGCCCGCCGCCGTGGGCTCGGGCGCGCCCTCGATGTCAGACACGGGCCGACGGCAGGACGCCGATGAGCATGCTCAGGACGATGAAGATCGCCACGAGGGCCAGGAGGATGCGACCTGTCCGCGAACCTGGCATGACCGGCTACCGGTAGTTCTGGAACTGGAGGGGCACGACCTCGTCGAGCTCGCGGAAGCGGGCGATGACCCGCTGCAGGTCATCCTTGCTCTTCCCGGAGACCCGCACGGCGTCACCCTGGATCTGGGACTTCACCTTGGGAA
>JACQEH010000233.1 GCA_016200675.1 Chloroflexota bacterium
CCTTGACCGTCACGATCACGATGCCGGGATGGGAGTGCCAGCCGGAGGTGCCCCCGGGGCTGACGACGACCGTCGCCGTGACAACGTCGACGGCCCCCTTCGTCTGGAGCTTCAGGTCGCCGACGTTGACGTGGAACGGCTCGCCGATCGTTCCGCGGGCGAGGGGCGTCGCCGCGAAGCCGCTCGCTCCGGTGGCGAGGGCCGTCCCCGCAAACACGACCACGAGTGCCAGGGCCAGGAGCGGGCTGCGGAGCGCAGAGCGCATCTTCCGGTTGTTCATTTCCATTCTCCTTCGATCAGGACTCTTGACTGCGTGGCGCCGCGTGGGGCGCCGAGGATTCGGCGTCGATCGGCCCTGCCGATCGGTCGATGCGTCGTCATGTCTTCGGGACGCCCACCCCTTCCCCCCCCTGCCAACGCTCTCCGCGAACGGGCGGCACCACCGCTTCCCGCTCCGGACAGGGCCACGAGCTCGACCTCGTGGAAAATCCGGACGTCGGGCCCGTCATCCGGAAACATGGCCCGGACGGCATCGCCGGCCGAGGCCGAGTCGAACGCCCAGCCCTCGACCACGACCGCGATCCCTGAACTGTCCGCGAGGATCGAGAGTCGACTGATCCCCATCTCGGACAACCGGGCGGCCACGTCGGGTCCCAGATTGGGCTCGGCTGCGTCCGGGCCCGCGATGAGCATCGCGATGGTCATGGACCCTCCTCGCCGCTCCAGGACCCGTTCTGGGTCGCAGGGCGAGGCTAGGCGGAGGGGAGACCCTCATTCATCGGGCAAACCCCGTACCCGACCGGAGCGAATTACCGACGCCATCTCCGTCCGATTCCGAAGACCGAGCTTGGCGAGCACGTTCGTGACGTGCCGCTCGACGGTCTTGGGCGAGACGACAAGCGCCTCGGCGATCTCTCGATTGCTGAGCCCATCCGCAACGAGCCGGGAGACCTCGGCCTCCCGTTCGCTCAGGCCGGCAAGTCCGTCCTCAGCAGCCGCTGGACCCCGCCGCCACGCCCGCACCCCAAGGCGGCGGAGGGCCTGTGCCACGAGTCGGCCCTCGCTCGATGCCCCGATCTGCGCGGCCAACTCGGCCGCAGTCGTGAACGCGGCGACGGATCGGACACGGTCGGTCTTGGCGAGGACCCGGCCAAGGTCGATACGAGCCCAGAGGAGGTCCCCGGCGTAGCCGGCGCGCTCCAGCTCCGACGCGTACTGCTCGAGGATGGCGATCGCGGCGGCGGCGTCCCCATCGGCAACTGCGATCGCGGCGCCCGCGCGCATCCGCCAGAGCGCGCGTTGAAGGTACGTTCGGCCGGCGGTTGCGCGGTCCCATTCGGCCAGCGTGCCGCGAGCTTCATCGGTCCGCCCGATCCGGGCGAGCAGCTCAACAGACACGATCGCGAGCTCGGCCGCGCAGCGAGGGCACCGGGCGACGGCCGAGTCTGCCCGCGCGGCGGCGAGCTCGGCCTCAACCACGCCGGCAGCCGCTGTACCAGCGGATCGTGCCTGCCACGCGGCGACGGTCTGATGGATCGCCAGTCGGTAGTGCGGATCGGGCTCCGTGTCGGCGTCCCGGCGCAGTGCGCGCAGCGCCGACGTGGCCTCGCCGAGCGAAAGTTCGATCGCGTGAACGATGGAGGCCGCGCTCCCCCAGCGCCGCGGGGCATTCCGGATGCGGGCCTCGAGTCGGCCGGTCTCCGTCGCGATGGCTCGCGCCTCCACGAGGCGGCCAAGGTCACGGAGCCCCCTGGCGAGTCCGTGCCCGGCCTCAACGGTCAGGATCGGCAGCACAAGGCTCTTCGAGCGTTCCCACGCACTGCGGTAGAAGGCCTCGGATTCCCGGATCCGACCAAGGGGTCGGAGGGCGAACCCCGTCCGGATCAGCGCGGCGGTGTGCGATGCATCGTCGAGACCCTGCGCTACGCGGATGATCGCTTCGCTGTGCTCGATGACCTCGTCGGCCCGATCCCCCTGGAGCGCCGCATCGCCTGCCACGATGAGAGCCGCCAGGTACGCCCGGCGATCCTCGGGCGACAGCCCGTCGATGTCGCCGATGGCCGTGACCATCGCGCGGGCGCCCTCAAGCGCCAGGGCCGCGTTTTGACTGCCGGCCACGGTCTCATGATCGAGCCACAGCTCGACTTCGGCCTCGAGCGCATTCATCTGAACCGCGGTCGCACCATTCGCTGGTGCGGCCTGACGGGCTCGGTCCAGATGGCGGTGGGCTTCCGCCGACCGGGCCAGTCGGTATGCCGCCTGAGCGGCCTCGATCTCCGCGTGCTGCCGCTCCGGCCCGCCTACAGCGGCCTCGCTCACCCGTGCCCAACGGTCGAGGGCGATCTCCTGTTCGCCAGTGACGGCCGCGACCTCCGCAAGCGACCGATCGAGTTCGAGTCGTTTGGGATCGGTCGATTCGAGAGCGTCAGCGGTCGCGGTCAGGAGCCGGAGGTCGTCGACGTTGAGGAGCCGTCGTTGCGACGAGGCGAGGAGCCGTCCGGCGAGCGCGCCGGCCGGAAGTCCCGCGCCACCCCGATGCACGAGCGCTTCGCGCAGCAGAGGCAGATCGTCGCCGGCTCGGTCTTCGATCCAGGCCGCGATACGCGCGTGCAGACGTCGTCGCGGCTCCGCTGGCAGGGCCCGTGTCGCGGCTTCGCGGATCAGGTCGTGGGCAACTCGAGTGGATCCGTCCGACCGGATGGCCAGGCCCCGCCCCACGAGTTCCTGGATGGCCTGCCGAACGCGATCCGCCCCCCAGTCCAGGAGCTCGGCGGCGTCCTCGTCCATAAAGGGGCGGCCCCCGACGGCGATGACCGCGAGGAGGGCTCCAGCATCCGAGCTGAGGTCGCGGAGGCGCGCAGCAATCAGGCTCGAGGGATCGGCCGAGGCACCGCCGCGGGCCAGTGCGTCCACCCAGAACGGTGATCCTCCGGCCCGCCGCCAGAGGTCCGTGGCAGCCGCATCGTCAAGGCCGCGATCGATGGCCTGGGCCAGCGACCGGCCATCCTCGAGTGACAGCGGACCGAGATCGAGGAACGCCCGTCGATCAGGGGCGAGGTCCGCCTCGAGGCTCGTGCGGTACGAAGCCGCGGCGGGAGACCAGCGGGCCGCAGCGACGACGACGAGGGACTGGTGACCTGACGCCGCGGCCCGGAGGAGGTAGTGAACGAGCGCAATCGACCGCTCGTCCACCCACTGCAGGTCGTCGATCGAGATCAGCATCGGGCCCTGCGGCCCGAGCGCCCGATGAGCTGCCTCGAAGATGCGCAGCGGGTCGTGGTCCTGCGAGTCGGGAGCCTGGAAGACCAGCCGGTCCAGCGCCGCGCCATCACGCGGAACCCTGGCCAGCATACGCAGGAGTTCGCTGACGGCGGCGAGCGGCACGGACTGCATGGGTTCGAACCCGCCGACGTGGACAACGTGGGTCGGGGCCGCCCTCGCGACGGTTTCCGCGAGCAGGGTCGTCTTGCCGCTGCCGGGTTCGCCCGTGAGCAGGGCCGCGGCTGGCGCTCGGTCGAGACGCGCACGTCGCACGAGCGCGCCCACCACTTCAAGCTCAGTCCTGCGGCCGACGAACCGGACGCTCACGCGCGCAGGGTAGATGCGGCGCGGGCCGGCTGCCAGACCCGAAATTCGGCGACCGACCTCAGCCGCAGCCCTTCGCCATCCTTCTCCAGTGGCGCCCTAGCCGTGTTTCCTCGCGTCACCGAGCACTTCGCGGGCGGCGTTCTGGCCGGGACCGCCCGTCACGCCACCGCCGGGATGGCCGCCGGAGCCGCACAGGTACAAGCCCGCGATGCCGCCGATCCGGTAGCGAGCATGGCCGAGCAATGGCCGCCACAGGTAGAACTGGTCGAGGCCGGGATCGGCATGCAGCGGATGACCGCCCGTCAGCCCGAAGTCACGCTCCAGGTCGACCGGCGTCAGCACCTGTCGATGGGTGACGAGCTTGCCGATCCCGGGCGCCACGTCCTCGAGCGTCCGGATGACCGTGTCGCCGAAGGCATCGGCGGTGGTCGTGCTCCAGTCTCCATCCCGGAGGGCGTACGGTGCGTACTGGGCGATGACGCTCATGACGTGCGTGCCGGCCTTGGCCCCCTCCACGAGGAGCGGATCGGTCAGCGACGGGATCGTGGCCTCGAGGATCGGCGACGCGGAGGCTGCCCCGTACTTCGAGGCGTCGAAAGCGCGCTCCATCGCATCGATGCCGGGGGCCACCACGATCCGGCCGCGCAGCAGCCGCATCCCGTCCTCGCCCGCTGCCGGGAAGACGGGCAGCTTCTTCAGGGCCAGGTTGACCTTGGCCACCACGCCCGGGGTCCGGATGTTGCCGGCCCGCCAGCCGAGCGACGGCCCGAGGGCCACGGGGTCCACGAGCCCCACGAGGGTCCGCTTGGGATCGATCCCCGAGACGACCGCGGTCGCCGCGATCTCCTCGCCCGAGGCCAGGACGACGCCGCTGACCCGCCCGTCCTTCGAGGTGATCGCCGTGACCTCCGCCCCGATGCGGATCTCGGCACCGGCCGCGCGGGCGGCCGAGGCCAGGGCCGCCGCCAGCGCACCCGGGCCGCCGCGGGCGAAGACGGTCTCGCCGGCCGCGCCCCCGTCATTGCCCGCCGAGTCCATGAGCAGCACGGCCGCCGTGCCCGCGGACCAAGGACCGACCGCGCAATAGCGGACCCCGCGCCAGGCGACGGCGGCCCGGACCGCGTCCGTTTCGAAGGCCTCGGCCACGAGGTCGGCGATCGCCATCGGCAGGACCCGCAGGATCGACCGCGAGTCCTCGCGACCGAGGCTGCGGAACGTGCGCCCGAGCTTCAGCCCGGTCAGCGCATCCCCGATGCCCGGCGCCCGGACGTCGGGCGGAGCGGCCTTGCCGAGCTCGTCGAGGAACCGCCCGATGGAGCGGACGAGGCGATCGAAGCGGGGGTAGCCCTCGGCATCGCCCACCGATCGGGCGCGCAGGCCGTCGGCCGTCCGGGCCACGTCGTCCCAGAGGGTGACGGCAGAGCCGTCCGGCGAAGGCGCGAAGACGCGCACGTCGGGAGCCATGAGCGACAGCCCGTGGCGCTTGAGGTCGAGGTCGCGCTGGACCGATGGTCTGAGGCGGCCGACGGTGTGGGCGAGCGTCGGGACGCGGATCCCCGGCCCCAGCTCCGACGTGTCGGCGGCCCCGCCGACGCGGTCGCGCCGCTCGAGGACGAGCGTCCGGAGGCCGCCCCTCGCGAGATACGCGGCCGTGATGAGCCCGTTGTGGCCGCCGCCGATGACGGCCGCGTCCCACGGGCCGGCGCCGCGCGCCGAGGTGGTCAGCGTGGCGTCCGTGGTCGCCATCACGCCACCCGCTTTCCGCGGCCGCGCGAGCGGATGACTTCCAGGGCCGCGATCCGCCCGTTGGCGCCCATGATCCCCCCGCCGGGGTGGGTCGCCGAGCCGCACAGCCAGAGGTCGCGAACGGGCGTCCGGAAGCGGGCCCAGCCGGGCACCGGCCGGCTGAAGAAGAGCTGTTCCAGGGAGAGCTCGCCCTGGAAGATGTTGCCCTCGCTGAGGCCGGTCGTCCGCTCGATGTCGAGCGGCGTCTGGACGTTGCGGTGGAGGATCTTCGACTTGAGGTCCGGGGCGAACTCCGAGATGCGGTCCACGACGGCGTCCCCGAAGGCCTCGCGGTTGTCGTCCCAGGTCCCGAGCGACGGGTCGAGGTGGTACGGCGCGTACTGGACGAAGCAGCTCATGACGTGCTTCCCGGGCGGCGCCATCCCCGGATCCACGAGGGTCGGGATGATGATGTCGATGTAGGGCTTGCGGCTCCAGTGGCCGTACTTGGCGTCGTCGTAGGCCCGCTCCATCTCGTCGACTGACGGGGAGATGGAGATCGCGCCGCGGAGGTGCTCGCCAGGCCCGGGCAGGGCCGTGAACGATGGCAACCCGTCGAGGGCCATGTTGACCTTGCCCGACGAGCCCCGGAACTTGAAGCGCCGGACCTCGGCCTCGAAGTCGGGATCGAGGGTCCCGGGCTCCATGAGGTCGATGAACGTCCGCCGACTGTCGACGGACGAGAGGACGACGTCGGCCGCGATCTCGTCGCCGCTCTCGAGGGCCACGCCGACCGCCCGGCCGTCGCGGACCATGATCCGGGCGACGGGCGCCTCCATCCGGATCTCGGCGCCGGCCGCCCGGGCCGCGCTCCCGATCGCGTTGGAGATGCCGCCGGTGCCGCCCTTGGGGATGCCCCAGGCCCGGAAGGCGCCGTCGATCTCGCCCATGTAGTGGTGGAGCAGGACGTAGGCCGTGCCCGGGCTCTTCACGCCCTGGTAGGTGCCGATGATCCCCGAGGCGGACATGGTGGCCTTCAGTGGATCGGTCTCGAACCACTGGTCCAGGAAGTCCGAGGCCGACATGGTCATGAGCTGGACGAAGACCGCCTGCTGGCGCTCGGTAAGGCGTCCGAAGGCGCGGGCGAGGCCGCCCAGCGGCAGGAACGGCCGGGGGTCGTTGGAGGCGGGATCGGGCGGGACGATGGACAGGATCGGCTTGATGAAGCGGGCCATGTCGACCATCAGCTGGCCGTAGTCCTCGTAGGCCTCGGCGTCGCTCTTCGACCAGCGACGCAGCTCCCGGATGGTCCGCCCGTGGTCGTTGACCCGCCACAGGTAGTCGCCCGTCGAGCGGCCGTCGGGACCCCTGGGGCCAGCCCCCTCACGAAGGGGGGTGAACGTGCCGTCGAGGGGCAGGATGTCGAGGCCGTGGGCCGGCAGGTTCAGCTCGCGGATGATCTCCGGCCGGAGGAGCGAGACGACGTACGAGAAGACCGAGAAGCGGAAGCCCGGGAAGATCTCCTCGGTGACCGCGGCGCCGCCCAGGACGTGGCGTCGCTCGAGGACGAGCGTCCTCATGCCGGCGCGGGCGAGGTAGGCGGCCGAGATCAGGCCGTTGTGCCCACCGCCGATGATCACCGCGTCGTAGCGCTGGGCCACGTGTCTCCTCGTTCCCGGCGCCGGGGACCTGCGCCGCCTATCCAGTCTGCATAGACCGTATGCAGTGTAGCCGTCCACCCGGGCGACGCGCCCGCTGTCGCGACCCGCGCGCCAGCGCCCTCCTGGGGGTCGCGCTACCCTCCGCGGATGGACGACCGCCGCACGCTCCTTCGGCAGACAGCCGAGCTCGCCAACGACTTCCTCGACGGCCTCGCGACACGACCCGCGCGGGCCCGAGCCTCGCGCGCCGAGCTCATCGCGTCCCTGGGCGGGCCGCTGCCCGAGCGGGGTGAGGCGCCCGGCGAGGTCATCGACAACCTCGTCCAAGCCGCCGATCCCGGCATCGTTGCGAGCGCCGGACCGCGCTATTTCGGCTTCGTCATCGGGGGCGGCCTGCCGTCGGCGGTGGCCGCGGACTGGTTGACCTCGGCGTGGGACCAGAACGGCCTCTTCTACGCGATGTCGCCGGCTGCCGGAGTGACCGAGGAGGTGGCGGCCGGCTGGCTCCTCGACCTCCTTGGACTGCCGGCCACGTCGTCGGTCGGGTTCACGACCGGCGTGACGATGGCCTCCTTCGCCGGCCTGGCCGCCGGCCGGCACCGTGTCCTCGATCGAGCGGGCTGGAACGTCGAGGAGGAGGGCCTCCAGGGGGCCCCCGAGATCGCGGTCGTGGCGGGTGCGGAAGCGCACGCCTCGATCTACGCCGCCCTCCAGATGCTCGGCCTTGGCAGGAACCGCGTCCATCGGGTGGACGCCGACGGCCAGGGTCGCATGCGGCCCGACGCCTTGCGGGCGACCCTCGCCGAGCTTCGAGGCCGACCCACGCTCGTCTGTGCCCAGGCCGGCAACGTGAACACGGGGGCCTTCGACCCGCTCGCCGAAATCGTCGCGGCGGTTCGCGACCTGCCCAATGCGTGGCTCCACGTCGACGGCGCCTTCGGGATCTGGGCGGCCGTGTCACCGACTCTGCGCCACCTGGTGGC
>JACQEH010000019.1 GCA_016200675.1 Chloroflexota bacterium
GTCACCTGGCTCGCGATGGGACTCGCCGCCGCTCTGGCCATCGTGTTCGTTGGAACGTTCTTGCCTCGGTCTGAGCCGGCGTCGGGCGTCCCGTCGTCCTTCCCATCGGGCCAGACCGCCGCAAGCAGAACCCCGGACCTGCCGACGCCGACCGCGCAAAGCCTGCCCACGGTCGGCGCCTTCTCGGAGGTCGGCCGAGCCGCTGCCGACACGTCGATCCTGGCGGTCGCGGCGAATGGCACCGCATACGTGGCCACCGCCTACGGGCAGGGTGGGCCATCATGTGGCCCTGGGTCCCTGGGGCTGCTCACCGGGTCAAGGGTGTCCTGGTCGCCGGTCCCCGGGAGCGTCGATGCCGTCGCCTCGTCCTCGGATCGGCTGGTTGCCTTCGGGCGTGACGCCACGTGCACCTCCGCCTCGTTGGTTTCCTCGGACGGAGGGCTCCATTGGGCAGCGCGCACGCAACGGGCGGACCTCCGGCCGCACTCGATTGCCCAGGCAGCGTCCGGCCCATGGTTCGCGTCCACCACTTCGGCTTTCTGGACGAGCACAGACGGCCTCACGTGGTCGGAGAACCCCGCCCAGGTCGGCGACATCGGTCGAAGTCAGGCCGGGTCGTTGATAGGGATCGCCCCGGGCGGCTTCGTTCGTTCGATCGACAACGGGGCCAGCTGGGATCCGTTGCCTGCCGGCGCTCCTCCTTCGGTACCGAGCGCCGTCGCGTATTCCGACAACTCGGTGGTCTATGTAATCGAGAGCGGTGCGTACCTCATCGACCTCAACGCGGCCGGATCTCCAACCCTTCTCTCCACGGGCCGGGTGCTCGCAGTGGCTGCCCGTTCGGGCCTGGTCGTCGTCCTCGAGGTGGCAGACGACGGTCTTCGACTGGACCTCGCGGCCGAGGATGGCACCCGTTCGTCGACCATGATCGAGCCTCCCGGGCCGACCCCGTCCGCATCCCTATCCGGCGCAGTCGCCCTACTCGTAGACCGGGTGGTCGTTTCACTCGGCGACCCAGCCCAGGCGGAGGAGATCGTCGTTTCCGTCGCGCGGCTGAATTAGGCCTCGGGCGACGGCCCGCGCTTCAGCCAGGCGCTCTCATCTTTCGATAGCCACCGTGGGTTTCGTGGGTTTCCCCGCCGGCAAGACGCGGGTGGAGGCACAACCTCCCGACGCACGACGCCCTGATCAGGGTTTGCGCGAGCGACCCTCGCGCCAGACGCTCGCGGCGAGGAAGACGACGTTGGCCGGCCGCTCGGCGAGGCGGCGCATGAAGTAGGGGTACCACTGGGAGCCGAGCGGGACGTAGATCCGCACCGTCCAGCCCTCGCGCAGGAGCCGCTCCTGGAGGTCTCGCCGGACCCCGAAGAGCATCTGGAACTCGAAGCGCTCAGGCCCGATGGCGCGCTCCCGGGCGTAGGCGATGGCCTCGTCCACGATCCGGTCGTCGTGGGTGGCGATGGCGGGGTACACGCCGGCGTCGAGGAGCCGCTTCATGATCGCGACGTAGGCGGCGTCGACGTCGGCCTTGACGGGGTGGGCCACGGTCGCCGGCTCGCGATAGGCGCCCTTGCAGAGGCGGACCCGGCCACCCGCGGCGATGAGCTCCTCGGCGTCGGCGGGGGTCCGCCGCAGCGCGGCCTGCAGGACGACGCCCACGTCACCGGAACCGGCCATGAGCGGGCGGAGCTCACGCCATAGGGCGAGCGTCGCGTCGGTGGTGGTGTGGTCCTCCATGTCGATGCGGACGAAGCCCTGCTCGGCCGAGGCGGCCGTCAGGATGCGGGCGACGTTTTCGCGGACGAGCTCTGGGCTCAGCCCGAGGCCCATCTGGCTGAGCTTGATGCTGACGTTGACCTCGAGACCGCGGGCCTCGAGGACCGGGATCGCCGCCACGTAGCCGGTGGCGGCCGACCGGGCCGCTGCCTCCGAGGAGACGGCCTCGCCGAGGATGTCGACGGTCGTCCGGAACCCGGCCGCGCGGAGGCGCTCGATGGCCGGGAGGGCCGCCTCGAGGGTCTCGCCGGCGACGAAGCGAGCCACGATCGGCCGGCTCAGCGGCATCCAGCGGGCGAAGCGGCCGATGAACCGGCGCCTGGCCAGCCAGAGGAGGACGACTCGCATCGCCCGTTCGACGACCCCGCCGATCGCCTTCCGGATCCTCATCCGGGCCTCAATCCGGTCCTCCAACTCCCGGGACGAGGGCGGCTTCCAGCTGGTCGCCCAGCTCGACGGTTCGGCGGAAGGCGGCCCAGACCGCCTCCGAGAGGACGGTCCGGAGGCGCCCGGATTCGAGTTCGTGGAGCGCGGCGGCACTGGTGCCGCCGGGCGAGGTGACCATGTTGCGGAGCTCCGCCGGATGCATCCCGGACTGCTTGGCGAAGAGTGTGCTGCCCTCGAGCGTCTCGACCACGAGGTCGTGAGCGATGTGACGCGGGAAGCCGAGGTGGACCGCGGCGTCGATGAGGGCTTCCATGAACAGGAAGACGTAGGTGGGACCCGTGCCCGAGACCGCCGTGGCCATCGCCACGAGCTTCTCGTCGTCCACCTCGAGCTGGGCGCCGAGGGCGCCGAGGAGCTCGGCCGCCTGGGCCCGCTGCTCCGCGGTGACCTCGGGCGTGGCGAACCAGACGGTCATGCCCTTGCCGAGGCGGGCCGGCGTGTTGGGCATGCTCCGGACGACCTGGGGATGGCCCAGGGCCGTGGTCAACGCCTTGGTCGTGGCCCCGGCGAGCACGCTCAGGACCAGCTGCCCCGGGCGCAGGTGCGACCCGATCTCGCGACCGACCTTGCCGAGCATCTGGGGCTTGATGGCCAGGATGATGACGTCGGCCCCGGCCACGGCCTCGAGGTTCGAGGCCACCGTCCGGATCCCGTGGGCCGCCGCGAGCTGGTCCCGACGCTCCGCCCGGGGATGGCTGGCCACCACCTGGCCCGGCTCCACGAGCCGCCCGCGGAGCAGGCCGGCGATGATCGCCTCGGCCATGACGCCCGAGCCGACGGTCGCGATCGTTCGCTGCGCGAGGGGGGACATGGCCCGAGTATGCCATGCGACCCGTAGCCGATCCGGGCCGGAACCGTCGCGGCGATCATCCCTGTGAGGTATGAAACTGAGGACGACCCCGCGTGGTCAAGGAGCGGTCCCGACAGAAGTCGCGATCCGCCACGCTCAGTCGCGACGATTCTCATTACTCAGGGGAATAACGCGCCCCGGCGACGTTGCCGCTTCTGTCCCGCGCTCCGCGAGCGCGCGCCGGAGGCGGAAGCGGAGGAACTCGTTGTCGCCGGCGCGCCCGACGCAGTCGGCGCAGAGCTGGGCCCAACCCTCGAGGTCGTCGGGGCCCCGCGTCTCGTGGGGCGCGCCGCACCACAGGCAGTCGAAGCGAGGGCGGAAGGGCATCAGGTCGTGATCGGCCGGGTGGTGCCTGGCGGGGCCCGGCCGATCACGCGTCCGGCCGGGATCAGCGCGGTTTGAGGGCGTCCACGTCCACCCGGGCGGCACCGCGGTCGGTGTACCAGGTGGCGTCGATCTGGATGTACGGCGACCACTCACCCGGGACCTGGTCCTCGGGGAAGATCGCGTTCACCGGGCACTCCGGCTCGCAGGCGCCGCAGTCGATGCATTCGTTCGGATCGATGAACAGCTTGCGATCGACGCCTTCCTCGTAGTGGATGCAATCCACGGGACAGACCGAGACGCAGGCGAGGTCGAGCACATCGATGCAGGGCTCGGCGATGACGTAGGTCATGGGGGTTCGAAGCTCCTCAGGCGACGCTGCGCAATGCCCTCCCGATCAGGCGTCCGGAAGCGTACCACCGGCCTCCGGCCGATGCCGGTCGGGGAAGGGTCGGCGGGTGTCGCTCAGGAAGCGGCCGAGGCCGCCGGCAAGGCCCCCGTCGTGGGGTCCGGCCCGCCACCCGTCGGGAGCGGCCGCCCGTCGGGTCCGACGAACCGGACCGGCACCACCATGCCTGCCGCCCAGTGGCCCGGGATATGGCAGCCGACGAGCCAGCCGCCCTTGCGGGCCGCGGTCGTTGCCGCGTCTACGGGCACGGTCCAGGGCAGGTCGACGCGCTCCCCCGACCGCACGACGATGCGCAGCCCGGCGACCTCCGGCGCCACCGAGACCTGCGGCGTCGGGCCGGGCGGTGCCCCGGTGGTTGCGGCCTCCGCCGCCTCCCAGGCGCCCTGGACATCCATCCCCCCGAAGACGGCCTCGTGGATCACGAGACCGCCGTTGAGCACCTGCAGCGTCACCGACTCGCCCGGCACGAGGTCGACGACGGCCGGGATGTAGGAGTAGTCCTTGAGGACGATGATCACCGCCCGCGGGTGGGCCGAGGTGCCGGGGGTGATCGGCGGCGTGGTTCCGGGACCGCCGCAGCCGGCGACGACGGCCAGCAGCAGGCCGGCGCCCGCCAGGCGCACCATGGACGCGCGGAAGCCGGCTCGCGAGGCGGGCGAGTGGGTCGTCACGGAACCCGCAGTCTACGGCCGCCCGCCCGCCCGCGACGGAGACCCGCGGCTTGACACGAGACTCCCCGCGAACGGATAGTGCGGCCACCCCTCGGGGCCCCGAAGCGGCGGATCCGTGCGATGGCCGCGGCCCATGGCCACGTTCGCCACGATCTGCGGCCTCCCGGCCCCCGTTCGCCACCGGACACGTACGAAGGAAGCCACCCGGTCGTGACCAGCCACGCACCCGCCGAGACGACGTCGCCGAACGTTCCGGACCCGACCGCTCGGCCCGCGCGCCGCGGCGGCACCGTGCCTGCCATCCGCCTCGAGGGCGTGGTCAAGCAGTTCGGCAACGATGCCGCAGGACAGCGCGTGGCCAGGGCGATCGGGACCGGGCCGGGCGAGGCGATCGTGGCAGTCGCGGGGATCGACCTCGAGATCGCCGACGGCGAGTTCTTCTCGATGCTCGGCCCGTCGGGCTCGGGCAAGACGACGACGCTCCGGATGATCGCCGGCTTCGAGCTGCCGACGCGGGGCCGGATCCTGCTCCACGGCGAGGACGTGTCCACGAAGCCGCCCTTCGAGCGGGACGTCAACACCGTCTTCCAGGACTACGCCCTCTTCCCCCACATGACGGTCGGCGAGAACGTCGCCTACGGCCTCGTGATCCGAAAGGTCCCGAAGCCGGAGCGCGAGGCGCGGGTGACCGACGCCCTCCGGATGGTCCGTCTCGAGGGCTACGAGCACCGCAAGCCGGGCCAGCTTTCGGGCGGCCAGCGCCAGCGGGTGGCCCTCGCGCGCGCGCTCGTCAACCGTCCCAGGGTGCTGCTCCTGGACGAGCCTCTCGGGGCCCTGGACCTCAAGCTCCGCGAGGAGATGCAGCTGGAGCTCAAGGCGATCCAGCAACAGGTCGGGATCACCTTCATCTACGTGACACACACGCGCTATATCGTGGCCCTCGACGCCGGCTCGGAGCTCGTCGTGACCCAGCAGAACCTCAACACGTCGTCCATGGAGGCACTCGCCGCTCGGGGCCGACCCGTGCGGCTTGTCTGGAAGCGGCAACACGCTCTTCGCGTCCAAGAGTGACGCGAGGGCATCGAGGAGGAGGAACATGAGGATCGGAAGGATCGCGGCCGTCGCGGCCGCAGCGGCGATCGTGGCAGGAGCCTGCGGCGGGGGCGGCGGGGGCGGCGGGGGCGGCAGCGCGTCACCGACCGCGAACCTGCCGTCGGCGGTCGGTGCCGGCGAGGGCGCGCTCAACCTGGTCGCCTGGGCCGGCTACGTGGTCGGCGGGACCGGCGGTGAGCAGGTCCAGGGCTACGACTGGGTGACCCCCTTCGAGACGGCCAGCGGGTGCAAGGTCAAGGTAACGGTCGGCGTCGACTCGGCCAACATGGTCCAGCTCATGAAGACGGGCCAGTACGACGGCGTCTCGGCATCGGGCGACGCGTCGCTGCGCCTCATATACGGCGGCGACGTGGCACCGGTCAACACCGCGCTGGTGCCCAACTACGCGACCATCACTCCGTTCCTCAAGGA
>JACQEH010000234.1 GCA_016200675.1 Chloroflexota bacterium
GCGCGCCTACCTCGCCCACCTCTTCCGGGCGAAGGAGCTGCTCGCCTACCGCCTTGCAACTTGTCACAACCTGACCTTCACCCTAGACTTCATGGCCAGGATCCGGTCCGCGTTGCGGGCCGGCACCTTCCCCGAATCGCTCGTCGAGTGCGGGCACGGGCGGGCCGGATGAGCCGCGATGCAGCGGCCGTGGAGCCCGCGTGAAGCGCCTCCCAGTAGTCTCCATCCAGCGCGGAGGAACCCTCGATGGCCTCTCGAGATCGACCCGGCCGCGAACCGAAGAAGAAGCCCAAGGACAAGTCCGGCCTGCCGAAACTGCAGCCGCTCTCCGAGCCGCCGACGAACGTCGAGCTGTACCGGAAGCCGCGGAAGCCGCGTTCGAACGACGAGGACCGGGACGAGGGCTGACCCGACGATCGGACGGTCTCCGCTCCGTCGGCCACCCCAGGACAGGAGCGTGACAGGACCATGGCGATGACCACCGACCGAAACGGCGAGCGGACCACGACCGAGCGGGCAACCGAGAAGGCACAGGCGGAGCGCGGCAAGGCCGTGGACGCGGCCATCCTCTCCATCGAGAAGCAGTTCGGGACCGGCTCGATCATGAAGCTCGGGTCGGCGGCCCGGCAGCAGGTCGACTTCATCCCGACGGGGTCCATCGCCCTGGACCTCGCCCTGGGCGTCGGCGGCATCCCGCGCGGCCGGATCACCGAGATCTTCGGTCCCGAGTCGTCGGGCAAGACCACCGTCTGCCAGCACGTCATCGCCGAGGCCCAGAAGCGCGGCGGGGTCGCCGCATTCATCGACGTCGAGCATGCCCTCGACCCGGGCTATGCCCGGTCGTGCGGCGTCAACGTGGACGAGCTCCTGGTCAGCCAGCCGGACACCGGAGAGCAGGCCCTCGAGATCACCGAGACCCTCATCCGCTCGGGCGGTATCGACGTCGTCGTCGTCGACTCCGTGGCCGCGCTCGTGCCGCGGGCCGAGATCGAGGGCGAGATGGGGGACTCCTTCGTCGGCATCCAGGCCCGGCTCATGAGCCAGGCCCTCCGGAAGCTGACCGGCGCGGTCTCCCGCTCCAACACCGCGCTCGTCTTCACCAACCAGCTGCGCGAGAAGATCGGGGTCATGTTCGGCAACCCCGAGACGACGCCGGGCGGGCGGGCCCTGAAGTTCTACGCCAGCGTCCGCCTCGACATCCGGCGCATCGAGACGATCAAGACGGGCACGGAATCGGTCGGCAACCGAGTTCGGGTCAAGGTCGTGAAGAACAAGGTCGCGCCGCCGTTCCGCGTCGCCGAGTTCGACGTCATGTACGGCGAGGGTGTCTCCAAGGAAGGCGGCCTCCTCGACGTCGGCGTCGCGATGGGGGTCGTCGACAAGACCGGCTCGTGGTTCACCTACGAGGACACCCGCCTCGGCCAGGGCCGCGAGGCGTCGAAGGACTTCCTCAAGGCCAATCCGGCGCTTGCCGGCACGATCGAGGCGAAGATCCGGGGCAAGGTGAGCGAGGTCGTCCTCCCCGTCGAAGGCATCGAAGAAGCGTAGCCGCCGTTCGGCTGCTCCCGATGCCGGCGTTGTCGCCTGCGGCCCTCGCTCACGCACATTTGGGTGCGCTCGCTCCGGTCCTTGGCTGTGCCTCGACCTCGGGGCGTCCGCACCGCGGAAGTTTGAGAGAGCCGCGGCGGGCAGCTTGAGGCAGGGCAACGAGCGAGGACCTCGGGAAACGTTCGCCGAGCGGCGCGCCCGGCGGGCCGAGATCGACGATCCCGCCGTCGTGCTCGAGGCAGCCCTTCGGTTCCTCGAGGCGCGGCACCGGTCGGTCGCGGAGGTCAGGCGGCGCCTGACCACCGCGGGATATCGAACCGAGCTCATCGACGGAGCCCTCGGGCGGCTCGGCGACCTCGGGATCCTCGACGACCAGGCCTTCGCCAGCCAATGGGTTGAGTCCCGGGACCGGGCCCGGCCGCGGGGGGAGCGGGCGCTGCAGGCCGAGTTGCGCCGGAAGGGCGTGGACCCCGACACGATCTCGCGAACGCTCGACGACCGGCGTGGCCCGGGGATCGCAAGCGCCGGCGAGGGGCCGGGTGTCGAGATCCTGGCCGCACGGCGGCTCCTGGCGCGACATGCCGCCGCGCTCTCGCGGGTCTCCGATCCTCGGGTTCGGCGGCAGCGGGCGTACGCGCTCCTGGCCCGCAACGGCTTCGCGCCCGATGTCGCCGGCGAGGTCGCGCGATCGCTCGAGCCGACCGGCGAGGAGGGGCTGCCCCCGGACGATTGACGGGCTCGCCCCTGGGCTGGCGGCGGCGGCGCTCGCCGCCAGGGCACCTCAGGGGCGAGGATCTCGGCCGTCGGCGACAGCGCGTCGCGAACGAGCCCGACCACGTTCGCGGGTCCCGTTCCGACGAGCCTGGGCGTGCCAATGAAGCGCAAGCCCGGGATCGCCGTGACCCCACTGCGCTGGATCGGCAGGCCGTACGGACAGCCACCCGGCGAACGTCGACCAGTTGCACGCCGGTGGTCGCGTCGGCCTTGATCGGAGGACGTGGTTGGCGGGGGCCATCACGGTCCCGGCTCGGCCGCGATCCGGTCCTCCGCCGGCGTAGTAGGCTACGGGTCACGGCTCGCGCGGAGCCCAGGAGCTGAAGCCGGGGAGCGGCGCAGCATCCATCGCCGCCGCGATCCGCTGAACGATCGTCACGCGTCCGGCTTGTCCAGCCGGATGGGAGGAACAGATGGAGAACCCTGCCGTCGCCCTCGTGGCGCTGGCCGGCGGGATCGCCGTTGGCGTCGCCTTTGGATTCCTGGCCCGCAGCCGCTGGGCCAACCAGTCGATCAAGGTCGCCCAGGAGAAGGCCGCCCGCATCGTGGCCGACGCCCGGACGCAGCAGAAGGAGCTCATCCTCGAGGCCAAGGAGGAGAAGATCCGCCTCCAGCGCGAGGCCGAGGATGAGGCGCGGAACCGTCGCAACGAGCTGGCCGCCATCGAGCGCCGCCTCGTTGCCCGCGACGAGCAGCTCGATCAGCGCTCCGACATGCTCGAGCAGCGCGACCGCAAGCTCCTGGAGCGCGATATCGAGCTCGAGCGCCAACGCGAGGAGCTCGGCAAACTCAGCGCCGAGCGTGTCCAGGCCCTCGAGAAGGTGAGCAGCCTGTCCGCCGAGGACGCCAAGGCGATGCTCCTCGAGGCAATCCGCGAAGAGGCCGAGCACGACGCCGTCAAGCTTGCCCGGTCCATCGAGCGGCGGGCTCGCGAGGAAGCCAACGAGAAGGCCCGCGACATCATCGTGACGGCCATGCAGCGGGTGGCCGCCGACCACACCGCCGAGCACACGGTGACGGTCGTCCACCTGCCGAACGACGAGATGAAGGGCCGGATCATCGGTCGCGAGGGCCGCAACATCCGGGCCCTCGAGCAGGCGACGGGCATCGACCTGATCATCGACGACACGCCCGAGACCGTCGTCCTGTCGGGCTTCGACCCGGTCCGGCGCGAGATCGCCCGCCTGTCCCTGATGAAGCTCATGGGAGATGGCCGGATCCACCCCGGGCGGATCGAGGAGGTCGTGGCCAAGGCCCGGGCCGAGGTCGACCTGATCATCCGCCAGGCGGGCGAGCAGGCCGCCTACGACGCCGGCGTGCCCGGCCTTCCGCCCGACATCATCAAGCTCCTCGGTCGCCTGAAGTACCGGACCAGCTACGGCCAGAACGTGCTCCTGCACTCGACCGAGACGAGCGCCCTGGCCGCGGTCATCGCCGCCGAGCTCGGGGCCGACGTGATGGCCGCCAAGATGGGCGGCCTGCTCCACGACATCGGGAAGGCCGTCGACCACGAGGTCGAGGGCCCGCACGCCGCCATCGGGGCTGCCATCGCCCTCAAGGCCGAGCTGCCGGCAAAGGTGGTCAACGGCATCGCCGCCCACCACCAGGAAGTCGAGTACACCTGTCTGGAGGCCCCCATCGTCCAGGTCGCCGACGCGATCTCGGCCTCCCGGCCGGGCGCCCGGGGCGAGACGATGGAAACGTATGTCAAGCGCCTCGAGGACCTCCAGGCGATCGCCGAGAGCTTCACCGGCGTCGAGCGCTCGTTCGCCGTCCAGGCCGGCCGCGAGGTCCGCATCCTCGTCCGCCCGGAGGAGATCGACGACCTCACTGCCACCCGGCTTGCCCGCGACATCGTCAAGAAGATCGAGGAGCAGCTGACCTACCCGGGCCAGATCAAGGTCACGGTCATCCGCGAGACGCGCGCCGTGGAGTACGCGAAGTAGGCAACTGCCGTCGTCGGCTACCCTGACGCGGATGCCCGCCTCGCCCCTGACCCCCGATCCCGCACTCGCCGGCCGTGTTCGCCTCGGCAACCCGCCCAACGGGAACGCGCCCCGTCCGCCCGGCGCCTGCCGCGTCCTGCTGATCGGCGACGTCATCGGCAAGCCGGGCCGCGTCGCGGTCGAGGCCATCCTGCCCGCGCTTCGCGAGGAGCGCGGCATCGACTTCGTCACGGCCAACGGCGAGAACCTTGCCGGCGGGATGGGCCTGACCGTCTCGACGGCCAATGGCCTCTTCGCCCACGGCGTCGACGTCATCACGTCCGGGAACCACATCTGGGACAAGCGTGAGATCTACCCGGCCCTCGAGAGCAACGAGCGGATCCTGCGGCCGCTCAACTACGGTACCCACGACGTGCCCGGTCGCGGCTGGGGCATCTACCAGGCCCTCGACGGGTCCGACCTCGCCGTCATCAACCTCCAGGGCCGGACGTACATGCAGCAGATCGACAACCCGTTCACGGAGTTCGATCGCCTCATCGACGAGAGCTCCGAGGCCCTGCCGCCCATCCGCCTGGTGGACTTCCACTGCGAGATCACGTCGGAGAAGAACGCCCTGGGCCTCTACCTCGACGGGCGGGTCTCGGCCGTGGTGGGGACACACACCCACGTCGTGACCGGCGACGAGCGGATCCTGCCGAGCGGCACCGCCTACCAGACCGACCTCGGCATGACCGGACCCGTGTGGAGCGTCATCGGCTTCGCCCCGAGGACGGTCCTGCCCCGCTTCATCAACGCCCTGCCGACCCGCTTCGAGGTGGGGGAGGGCCCGGTGATTTTTAATGCCTGCCAGGTCGACGTGGACCCGGCGACGGGCCGGGCGCTCGCGATCGAGCGCATCCAGCGCCTCCACGAGGCGTAGGCGTGCCGGCGCGCCCACGACGGCACGAGCTCCCCGGCGACCCGGTCGTCCCGCCCGCCCCGTCGGCGATCGACCTCCATACCCACACGGCCCGCTCCGACGGGATCCTCGAGCCGTCCGAGCTCGTGACCCAGGCCGTCGAGGCCGGCGTTCGCCTCCTGGCGATCACGGATCACGACACCCTCGCCGGCGTGCGCGAGGTGGTCGCCGAGCGGACGGTGCCGGCCGGCCTCGAGCTGGTGCCCGGCATCGAGCTCAACGCCGTCGTCCGCGACCGGCCGGAGCTCCGCGAGAGCGAGGTTCACATCCTGGGCCTCGGCCTGGACCTCGACGACGAGACCCTCGAGGCCACCCTCGCCCGCCAGCGTGACGGACGCCGGATCCGCTTCGACCGCATGGTCCGCCGGCTCGCCGAACTCGGCCTGCCGATCGACGACGCCCTCGAGGCACTGCCGTCGACGGGCGAGGACGATGCCCTCGGCCGTCCACGCGTGGCCCGGGCGATGATCGCGAAGGGCTACGTGACGAGCATCGAGGACGCCTTCCTGCGCTACCTCTCGCGCGGCCGCCCGGGCTATGTGCCGCGCGAGGGGCTCGGGCCGGTCGAGGCCATTCGCGCCATCCGGGCGGCCGGTGGCATCGCGTCCCTTGCCCACTTCAGCGAGGCGCCCCAGCAGGGCGCGGTCATCACGGAGCTGCAGGATGCCGGCCTGGCCGGGATCGAGGTCTACTACCGGACCTTCGACGCACCCACGGTCGCCGTGATGGAGGCGTTCGCCGCCGGACGAGGGCTCATCGCCACGGGTGGCAGCGACTACCACGGCGACAGCGAGCCCTACGCCGCGACTCATGCGGCCCTGTGGGTACCGCCGACCGTCGAGCGGCCGCTCCGGGCGGCCATGGCAGAATCGGCGGCCAGCCCATGATCGATCGCCCGCCCAGCGCCCGTCGCCACCTGCCGATGCTCGAGATCGAGCCGCCCGGGTCCAAGGCGGAGCGCGCCGCGCCGACCCCCGACGACCGCCGCCTCGCGCAGTTCCGGCCCGAGATCCGGTCCCTGCCGTGCTTCTATGTCTGGACCCTCGGCTGCCAGATGAACCGCAGCGACTCCGAGGAGATGGCGGGCCGGCTCCTGGCAGCCGGCGCGACCGAGGCCGCAACGATGGAGGCCGCCGACCTCGTGGTGATCAACACGTGCGCCATTCGCGAGCTCGCCGAGACGAAGGTCATCGGCCGCCAGGGGTACCTGCAGCAGCTCAAGGCCGCCAATCCCTCGCTCCGGGTCGTCCTCACCGGCTGCGCCGTTCGCGAGCGCGACCGCGACGGGCTGGAGCGGCGTTTCCCGGCCGTCGACCTCTTCCTCCGCCCGGACGAGGAGCCGGAGCTCGTCGACCGCCTGGGGCTCGCCTCCGCGCAGGCGCCGGTCGGGGTCGTCGGGGCGACGACGATGGTGGGACGAACGGTCGTCGGCGTTGCCGATCACCTCGCGGCGACGCGGGCCGCGGCTGTCGCCGGCGGGGCCGTCCAGCGCAGCTCCGCCGTCTCCGCCTGGCTGCCGATCATCTACGGCTGCGACAAGACCTGCACCTACTGCATCGTGCCGTTCAGCCGGGGGCCGGAGCGGAGCCGTCCGTTCGACGAGATCGTGGAGGAGGCGCGGGCCATCGCGGCGGCCGGCTTCCGCGAGGTCACCCTCCTCGGCCAGAACGTGAACTCCTACGGCCACGACCTGCCGCCGGACCCGCGGTTCGGGCACGTCGCCACGGAGCGCTGGGCGGGACGGCAACTGGATCTCGGATCGCGGCCGGACCTGGCCGAACTGATCCGCGCCGTCGATGGCATTCGGACCGCCGACAGTGCCCCGGCGATCCCGCGCCTGCGCTTCATCACCTCGCACCCCTGGGACCTGTCCGATCGCCTCATCGAGGCCATGGCCGCCTGCCCGTCCCTGTGCGAGTCCCTGCACCTGCCCGTCCAGTCGGGCGACGACGACGTCCTGCGGCGGTTGGGCCGCCAGTACACGACCGAGCACTATCTCGAGCGCCTGGCCCGGATCCGCGAGGCCGTCCCCGACATCACCATCAGCACCGACGTCATCGTCGGCTTCTGCGGCGAGACGGAGGCCCAGTTCGAGCGAACGCTGGGCTTCCTCGAAACGGTCCGCTACGACCAGGTGTTCGCAGCCGCCTACTCGGAGCGCCCGGGCACCCCGGCGACGCGCCTCCCCGACGACGTCCCGGCGGCCGACAAGCGCCGCCGCCTGAACGCCCTCCTCGCGCTCCAGGAGCCGATCGGCCTCGAGCGCAACCGGGCCTGGCTCGGCAGGGACGTCGAGGTCCTCGTCGACACCATTGCCCGGGCGCGGGCCCATGACCACGACGAGCCCGATACCCCGGCAGGGGAGGGGAGCGAGCAGCGCGGGGTCCGGCCGGGCCCCGGCCAGGTCGGCCTGTCGGGCCGGACACGGGGCAACAAGCTCGTCCACTTCGCGGGCGAGCGGGACTGGATCGGCCGGCTGGTGACGATCCGCGTGGATCACGCCGGGCCGTACGCGCTGCGAGGGCAGCCGCTCACGTGAGCGAGGAACCTCGGGCCGATGGCGTCGCGGAGCTCCGCCTCGGACCTCGGTGAGCGGGCGTCGGGTCACAACCACGGGCGCCCCTCCGCTTCTCGTGATCGCCGGGGCCACGGCCACCGGCAAGACCGGCCTCGCCATCGACATCGCCCTGGCGCTCCGCGGCGAGGGCGTTGCAGCTGAGGTCATCTCCGCCGATTCCCGGCAGGTCTTCCGGGGCCTCGACATCGGCACGGCGAAGGCGACCGTCGCTGACCGCCGAGGCGTCCCGCATCACGGGCTCGACCTGGTCGACCCGGACCAGCCCTTCTCCGTTGCCGCCTTTGTGGCCCACGTGGCCGGGGTCCTGCCCGAGATTGCGGCCCGTGGGGGCCTGGCGATCCTCGCCGGCGGCACCGGCTTCTACCTGCGGGCGGTGGCTCGCGGCCTTGACACGGCGGCCCTGCCGTTTGATCCGGCGGTGCGCCGACAGGTCGAAACCGGCATTGAGGCCGCTGGCGTCGCTCCGGCGGCCGCGCGCCTGGCGGAGCTGGCCCCGGGCCTCGCGGCCGGCGTCGACCTCCACAACCCGCGCCGCGTGGCCCGCGCCCTTGAGATCGCGCTGCTGGCCGGCGACCGGCCGCGACCGCCGGCGCTCGGCTATTCCGGTCGCCTCGCCTGGGTCGGCCTGGAGGTTCCCGACGCCGTCCATCGTCGGTGGATCGTGACGCGCGCTCGCGCCCAGTTCGATGCCGGCCTCGTGGACGAGGCGCGCGCCCTGCGTGAGCGCTACGCGCCAGATCTGCCGGCCTTTTCGGCCATCGGCTATGCCGAAGCCTGGGCCGTCCTCGACGGTGATCTGGACCGCGAGGCGGCGATCGAACGTGACGCCGCCCGCAACGTCGCCTTCGCTCGACGCCAGCGGACATGGTTCCGCCGTGAGGGCGAGATCCGCTGGCTCGACCATACCTCGGCCGACGCGCCGCGCGAAGCCACCCAAGTCGCGCGGTCGCTCCTCGCGTAGGCGGTCCGGTCGACGTCGCGCGGAGCGGGCCTGCGGCGGTCGCACGCTATCCTGCTCGGGTGCCAACGCCCCCCGGCTCACGGATGATCGAGCTGGCCCCGCCGGCCGAGAAAGCCTTCCTCATCGCCGTCGACACCGGCGACGATTCGGGTTGGACCGCCAACGAGTCCCTGATCGAGCTCGCGAACCTCGCGACCACGGCCGGGGCGGAGGTGGTCGGCGCCGAGTGGCAGAACCGCCGCCACGTGGATCCTAACTGGTACATCGGCAAGGGCAAGGCCGAGGAGCTCGTGGGCGCCAGGAACGAGACCCACTTCGACCTCCTGGTCGCCGACGACGAGCTTTCGCCGAGCCAGCAGAAGGCGCTCGAGAGCCTCCTCAACGTCAAGGTCATCGATCGCAGCCGGCTGATCCTCGACATCTTCGCCCAGCACGCCCGGACCCACGAGGGACGCCTCCAGGTGGAGCTGGCCCAGCTCGAGTACCAGCTGCCGCGCCTGACTCGCCTCTGGACCCACCTCTCGCGGACCGGCGGCGGGATCGGCACCCGCGGGCCCGGCGAGAGCCAGCTCGAGACGGACCGCCGCCTCATCCGGGACCGGATCAAGAAGATGAAGGGCCGCGTCGACGATGTCCGGCGCGCCCGCGAGACCTCGGCCCGGGGCCGCGACCGGCGGCTCATGGCCACGGTCGGCATCGTGGGCTATACGAATGCCGGCAAGTCGACGCTCCTCAACGCGCTCGTCGGCTCCGAGGTTGCCCTGGCGGAGGACAGGCTCTTCGCGACCCTCGATCCCACGAGCCGGCAGGTGAAGCTCGGTGATGGCCAGGCCGCCATCGTGACCGACACGGTCGGCTTCATCCACAAGTTGCCCCACCAGCTGGTCGACGCCTTCCGGGCGACCCTCGAGGAGGTCAACCGGGCCGATGTCCTGCTCGAGGTCGTCGATGCCGCCGACGCCCACTTCAGCGAGCATCGAGCCACGGTCCAGCTGGTCCTCGACGAGCTCGGGGCCGGCGACAAGCCGCGGCTCGTGGTCTTCAACAAGGCCGACCTCGTCGATCCCGCCGCGAAGGACGGGGCCACGCCGGCGCCGGCCATCGCGGGCTCGGTCTTCGTCTCGGCCCTGACCGGCTACGGGCTCGACACGCTCCGGGCCGAGCTGGCCGCGCTCCTCGCCTCGCTCTGGGTCGACGTCGACGTCCATGTGCCGTACGCGGCCGGGGAGCTCCTGGCCCGCATCCGCGAGCGCGGCACCGTCGAGCTCGACTACCAATCGCGGTCCGTTCGAGTGAGCGGGCGCGTCGCGCCGGTGCTCGCGGGCGAGCTCGAGCGCGTCGCGGCGGCCTGGACGGAGACCCTCGCCGGCAGCCCGGAATGAGCGGCACGGTCCGCCGCGCCGGGCGCTTCCCGGACGACGCCGGCCGCGTCGTCACCTGGTCAGTCGCCGATGGCGTCCGGGGCCGGCGATGGCGCTGGACGGTCGTCGATCGCCGGGGCGCCCTCGTCGTGGTCCACACCCTCGAGACCGATCCGGCCGGACGGTTCCTGCGCCTCGAGTCGGCATCCGCGGCCGACCTCCTGACGCTCCACCGCGAGCCGGACGGGAGCCTCCACGGCAACCGGGTTTCCGAGCGCGGCGTGGACCACCTGACCGTCGAGCCGCCGGTCCCCGAGGGCCTCCTCATCGGGGCGACCTGGCTGGGCGTGGCGATCCTCCTGGGTTCGACCGCGATCCACGGCTTGCAGGCGACGCTCGACGTCCTCGAGCTGTCTGACGACCTCGGCCTCCGGATCGCGAGCGCCACCGTCCGGTCGGCGGAGCCCGGCACCTGGGACGTCCGGACGAACCGCCAGGCCTGCCGGGCGCAGCTCGATCCCGACGGCCTGCCCCGGGCTGGCGGCGCGGATTCGGCATCCTGGCCGCTCGAGCTGAGCTGAGCGGACGGCGTTACGTGGACGGGCTGTGGACGGGGTGCTCGAAATGGTCTCCGGAAGTCCGAAAGTCGTGGATAAGTGGGTATCGGACCCGAGGCCCCGGCGGATACATTGTCTTTGCCCAGAGGGGCCACGAACAACTAAGCGATCCGGGTCGGTGCTTGCAGCGACCAATCGCACAGGGTGCTTGCATCAGGTGCGGTGGAGCGACTAGGTGATCGGCGGTTCCTCTGGGCGTTTCGTTGTCCGGCGCATTCCGGAGCGCCACCGCCGGCCCACGGGATGACGGCCCGTCGGACGCCGGCGACGGCGACGGCGAGCCCGGTACGTCCGGCCCTCCACCTGATCCTTGCCGCAGCGTGCTGGGGCGTCGGGACGGTGATGAGCAAGCAGGCGGTGGCCGTCGTGCCGCCCCTCCTGCTCCTGCCGGGCCAGCTCGCGGCGAGCCTCGTCTTCCTCATCGGCCTGGTCATCGTCCGGGGCGAGCGCTCGGCGTTCACGACGCGGCCCCGGCCCATCGATGTCCTCGGGATGCTCAACCCGGGCCTCGCCTATGCCCTCGCCCTCGTCGCCCTCAGGAGCGTGAGCGCCAGCGTCGCGGTCGTCGTCTGGGCAACCGAGCCGGCGATCGTGGCCATCCTGGCCCGGATCGTCCTCGGCGAGCGGCTGTCCGCGGCGCAGGGCCTCCTGTCGGCGGTTGCCGTCGCCGGGATCATCGTCCTCGCAGGTGCATCGGGGCCGGGCACGGAGTGGCAGGGGGTCGCCCTGCTCGTCGCCGCCGTGCTCTGCTGTGCCGCCTACACGGTCGCGACCCGGCGCTGGCTGCCCGGGGTCGTCGAGACCGCGGGGCTGGTCCTCCGGCAGCAGGCGGCGGGACTCGTCTTCGCCCTCGCGCTGGCCCTGCTCGCGGGTTCGTTCCTGGATACCGGACCCCGCAGCGGAGTGGGCTTCGATGGTCTCGCGATCGCGAGCGTCGTCGGCTCGGGCGTCGTCTACTACGGGCTCGCCTACGCCTTCTACCTCGCCGCCCTCCGGCACGTGACAGCGCCCGTCGCGGCGACCTCGTTCTACCTCGTGCCGGTCTTCGGGCTGTGGGCCGCGTTCGCCGTCGGCGAGCGCCTCGAGGTCCGGGCCTGGGTGGGGGCGGGCCTGGTGATCGCGGCGCTCGCCGGGATGGTGATCGCGTCCCGGCCGGCGCTTCGTGGACGGACTGTGGACGGGTAGGCGAGGAAGTACCACCGGCCCACGAAACTCGTGGATAAACCCCTGTTCGGCCGGCCGGCCGCCGCCGTACTGTAGATCTTGCCCGAAGGGGCCCCAAACGATCAGCGGACCGACCGGTGCTTGCATCGGTCCCGCCCCGGAGCAATCTGGTGGCGGACCCGTTGCCGGAGCAATCCGGTGGCGGAAGGAACGCGGAGCGGGAGGCGGTTCCTTCGGGCGTTTCGTTGTCCCCGCCAGCCGGGAGCCGCACGTGCCGTTCCTCGCTCGCCACGATCCGGAGCTCGAACCCGCGGCGATCCGCGCCGCCCGGCGGACCATCCATCCGGCCTTCACGGCCAGCCCCCAGTACCTCCACGAGGGCCTCGGCGCCCTGGCCGGCGTGGACGTGATCGTGAAGGTCGAGTGCGTCAACCCCATCCGCGCCTTCAAGGGTCGGGGGACGTGGCTGGCGGTGGCCGGCCTGGCAGGGGAGGGGAGGGTGTCGGCAGGGACGCCCGTCGTGGCGGCCTCGACCGGCAACTTCGGCCAGGGCGTGGCGTTCGCGGCCCGGGCCCATGGCGTGCCCGCCGTGATCTTCGCCGACGAGCACGCCAATCCCGGCAAAGTGGCCCGCATCCGGAGCTTCGGCGCGACGGTCGTCCAGCAGGGGAGGGACTTCGACGCGGCCCGGGAGGCGTCTGCGGCGTTCGCGGCCCGTGAGGGCGCCTTCCTGCTCGTCGACGGGGCCGAGCCGCTCGTCGCGGCCGGCGCGGCCACGCTGGCCCTCGAGGTCACCGAGGCGGCCGAGGCGGGGGCCGTGCCGATGCCGTCCGTGGCCTACGTGCCCCTCGGGAACGGCGCCCTCATCGTGGGGGTCGGAGCGTGGCTCCGCCACGCCGTGCCGGCCTGCCGGATCGTCGGGATCGCGGCGGAGGGAGCCCCGTCCATGGTCCGCTCGTGGGAAGCGGGGCGGGCAATCGAGACGGCAGATGCCGCGACCTACGCCGAGGGAATCGCCTGCCGGGTGCCGATTGCGGAGGCCCTGGACATGATGGTCGGCCGCGTCGACGACCTGCTGCTCGTCTCCGAGGAGGAGCTCCGCGCGGCCCAGGCAACGTTCACCGCAGCCACGGGCGTCACCGTGGAGGGCGCAGCCGCGGCCTCCTGGGCCGGGCTCCTTGCCGATCCGCGGCGAAGCGGTCCCGCCCTGGTGATCCTGACCGGCAGCAACGTCCCGGGCGGCGGTTGACGTCGGTCAAGGGGGACCGCCGACGCCGATCGAGCGCCGGCGGCCACCATCAGCGGATCGTGTCGTGGGATCGCCCGATCGTCAGGGCTTGACCGCCTGCCAGTTGGGGTAGACGCCGTTGGCGTCGCCGGGCGCCGAGTCACCGGAGAAGAAGTACAGGGGCAGGCCGTTGTAGGTGACCTGCAGCGAGCCGTCGTCCCGGGTGATCGTCGCGAGCTTGCCGGCGATCCCGGACCCGGCCTTCGGCGTGGAACCGGCGGCGACCGTCAGGGCCGGCCACTTCGTGAGGCAGCCGCCGGTGCAGGCGCTCGTCCCGCTGTCCTTGACGTCCTTGGTGAACGTGTAGACGGTCATCCCGTTCGACCCGGCGACGAGGGCGGTGCCGATGGACCCGACGCTGACGGCGTCCACCGTGTCGCCGGTCGCAGCGAAGGTCGCGGCCGCGGTGGCCGCGGTGGTGGGTGCGACGGACGCCGGCGATGTGGCCGTCGAGGTCGGCGCACTCGTGATGATGGGAGCCGTGGTGGCCCCGCCGCTGCCGCAGGCGGCGAGGACGAGGGCAAGCGGCAACAGGCTGACGGCGAGGCGCGGGAGTCGACGGCCCATGAAACTGGTTCCTCCTGAGAGACTGGCGTCCCTGGTGGAGGCACTACGCCGGGAGGATCCATCCGGTTCTCAGAGCGAGTCTCGGGCGCGGCTCGACTGGCCTAGTCCATATGGACTAATGTTGGTCCGTTGGCTACGCTCGGCGCATGTCGAACAGCGTGAACATCCACGAGGCCAAGACCCACCTATCCCGACTTATCGAACGCGTCGCGGCGGGAGAGGACACCGTCATTGCTCGGGCCGGGCGGCCTGTAGCCCGACTGATCCAGTTCCGAACGCGAACAACGCCCCGCGTACCAGGCCAGTGGCGGGACCAGATCGTGATCGCCCCGGACTTCGACGCAGTCAACGACGAGATCACCACGGATTCCGAGGCGTCGGGCGAGTGATCCTGATACTCGACGCGCACGACTTTCTCTAGTGGGCACGCAACGAGACGACGCTGGCTGCGGCCGCACGCGGAGCGATCGCGGATCCTGCCAACGACGTCATCGTCTCCGCCGCGACGATTTGGGAGCTCGAGATCAAGCGCAGCCTCGGCAAGCTGCAGGCGCCAGCTGACCTCCTGGAGGTCATCGATGCCGAGGGATTCAGCTGCCTGCCCGTCTCCGGCGCTGATGGTCTTCAGCGCATACGGGGTCGGTATCCTCCGCGCCTGACCCCAACCGGACACCCGAGGTCGCAAAAGTAACTTCCGATAAGGTAAGTTATGTCTGTAGTGGGCGACGACGTCAAACATCGTCATCCCCAGAAGAGGCCGTTGGTCCGATCCGTCGTGAATGAGGGCAGCTTCCTCGTCCGCACGCGTCCGGGCGTCGACCGCCAGGAGCCCACGCTCGACGTCGACAACGGCCTTCACCAGGTCGCCGAACCTTGACTCGGCCATCAGTGTGCGAACAATCGCCTCTCCAACGTTCCGCACGATCAACTGACTCACAGCGTCACCTCTGATGGCACCGATCGCATCGGCTTCTCCTCCTTCAGGGCAGTCGGTCCTCGAAGGGTCGGGCGTTGTATAGGTCGATCCAGCGCTGGATCGCCGCTGGGTCGGTGAGATCCACGCCGTCGGCGAGCATCTGGTTGGTGATGCGTTTCGCCGGCCCGAACTGATCGGCATCCGTGATCGCGCGCCTGAACGCCGGCGCGAACTCATCGACCGCCTCCTCGGTCTCGACGATCCACCGTTCCGCGAGCCCGCGTCTCGAAAGGGCGAACCGGACCCAGCCGCGCAGGACGGTCGGCAGCTGAGCGATGGTGGCCAGGCTCAGGGCGGCCTTGCGGGGCAGGTAATCGAGGAGAAACTGTTCGACGACGATCGGACTCCAGCGGAAGGGATCCTCGCCGAGGTAGTCGCACAGGTAGTCGATGCAGTAGCTGACGATCAGGTCTGCCTCGTCCTGGCCGCGGCCGCTGCCGGACGCCAGGAACTCGGCGGTGATCGCCGCCCGCGCTGCATCGTCGGGAGGCGGCGGCGGCTCCTGGGGCACTGATGCCGGCAGCTGCCGCATTCGAGCGAGCGCGAGCGCCCGGAACTGCCGGAACTCAGGCGTCCAGTCGTTGTCGAGGTAGGTGTCGCCGAGTTCGATCGCGTCGATGATGCGGCGGGCCATCGGCTCGGGCGCCGCATCGCTGGAGAGCACGCCATCCTCGTGCGCGATGCCTTGCCGGGGATCCTCCATCGGGTAGCCGACGAACGCATCCTTGATGATCCCGCCGAGCGCTTTGTCGAACAGCGCATTCACAACGTGAGGCTCGCGACCGGGGTAGCGGAAGGTCGCGAAGTACGCCTCGTGGTCCCCGAACACGTCCTGAAGCACCCACGCACTCTCGAATACGGCCGATCCGAGCTCCGAAGCCCACCTCGGAGCGGGAACGCCGGCGGTCTCCAGCCTTGCCGTGGCCGCGCGAGCCAGGAGGCGCACCGCCCGATCGCCGACCGCGGCGACGGCTTCGAGGATGGCGCGCCCGCCGATGTCGCCGCGCGCTTCGGCGGCCGCGATCGCCGCCGGCCACAGTCGGGTCTCCAGCTCGAGGCGGGCTTCGAGAGGGCCATCGACCTTGTAGAAGGTCCCCATCATGGAGCTCGCCCAGAACTCCGCCTCGAGCGGGTCGTCGATGTCCAGGAGTTCGTGCCCGCCGCGTGCGACGACCATTGCGAGGTCCTCGATCGACGGTGGCCGAGGTGATCGCGCTGATCCACGCGGCGCGCGTGTCCGCGTTGCCTTCGCAGCCTTGCGGCCGCCCCGAGCCCGGCTGTTGCGGGCCATCAGGCGCCGACCGTCATTCGGGAGACAGGGTCAATCCGGGGGCCGCCAGGTCTGGATCGAGTGCGAGCGCAGCGGCGATGCCGTCACGGGCGATCACGGCCAGGCTGACCCGGTCGACGAACGACGTTGCGCTGGGCTGGGCGGTCCGGTACGCCTGCCGGGCTGCTTCGTGCAGCTCGGGATCCACGTGCAGGAGGGCGATCGGCGGGAGGACGTCGTCGAGCAGGGCGACCGTCCCCTCCACGCCAAAGCGCCGGCGCGCGACCGCCAGTGACTCCGCGACGGCGTCGCCATGGGTCAGCTCGTCATCACGATGCGCGGCGAAGGCCGCCACGACGTCTGGCTGTCGCGGATCGTCAGCGTCGAGCAGCGCCAGGAGGGCGCTGGTATCCACGAAGACCCGGCTCACCAGTCCCCTTCCCCCGCGATGTCGTCGTGATGGATGGAGACGTCCCCCGTGCCCGAGCGAAAGCGACCCGAGGCCGCGAGCAATCGTTCGAAGCGTGCGCGCCGGTTCTCCGGATCGACCGGGACGGTCCGATCCACGGCATCCCGAACGACCTCCGCGATTGGCACACCGCGGCGACTTGCCTCGGCGCGCAGTCGCCGCATCTGGTCGTCAGTCAAAGAGACCTGCGTTCTGATCATGGCTACGTGATATCACGAAAGAGGTGGTGATACCACGTTGAACGGTCACAGGTGCGTCGTCTGCGCCGTCGGTGATCCGTCGACAGGTGTCCCCAACCCCGTAGGATCGAGAGCGACGACGTGGTCCGGCAGCGCAGGAGATCAGGTCCGCCCGGCGAGCCAGGCGAGGTCGCGCTCGACCTGGGCGTCGTTGCCCATGTGGCCCGTTCCGTCGTCGACCCAGGCCACGGCGTCCGGGACATGCGCGGCGAGCCAGTCGCCGTGGGCGCTCGGCACGAGCTGGTCCTGGCGGCCGTAGGAGATGACGATCGGCACCCGGCAGGAGGCGACATCGAAGCCCCATGGCTTTGCGAACGCCAGGTCGTCGTCGACCCAGCCGTCGATGCCCGGAGCGATGCCGGTCAATAGGTGCGCTGCCGATGCCGCCTGGTGCCTGGCCATCTCGATCCGATCGGCCTCCGGCATCTCGTAGGCGTCGCCGAGGAAGTCGCTCCGGCCGCTCATCAGGCGCTCGATCATCGTGCGTCGTTCGGGTTCGACGACCGCCCGCAGAGCGGCCTCGCCCTCGAGCGCGGCACCGAATTCGCGGACGTTGCCGTCGTTCATGCCGGCGGTGAAGTCCAACCCCTCGGCGTCGACCGGCGCGACCGACACCGAGACGAGCGCACGCGCCACCCGATCGGGCAACATGGCCGCGCAAGCCAGGACATGCGGTCCCCCACCCGATCCGCCGGAGATCGCGAACCGGCGCATGCCGAACGCATCGGCGATCGTGACGACATCGGGCACGACGTCGGCCACACTGCGCCCTGGAAGGCGGGTCGATTCGCCATAGCCGGGACGGTCGAAGGTGAAGCGCCGCAACCCGAACCGCGTCCAGATCTCCGGCTCCGGGGTCCAGTAGCCGATGCGGCTGCCCGGCGTGCCGTGGAAGCCGATCACCGGGCGCCCCTTCGGATCGCCCCACTCGGCCACCGCGATGGTCCGGCCATCCGGCGTCGCCAGTCGATGCTCCTGGTGCTTGGGCACCCCGAAGCGGCTGTTCATTGTGGTCGTATCGATCGTCGCGATCGCGATACGCTGACACGACCCGGTCGAGTGGATCTCAGGGGATTGACCAGCGTGGGACGCAAGTCGGGCCTGATCACGATCGCCGGTCACGCCGCCATGGTCAGCGGCGTGCTTGGCGTCGCGATGGTCGCGACGTTGTTCGTGATGTATGGGCTGTTTGCCATGGGTCCGGGAGCCCGAGACGCGGCGCTCGAGGTGGGTTGGGTGAACGATGTCCTCGCCATCGTCGTGTACGGCATGGCGCTGCCGGTCGTTCCAGCGCTCCACGTCCTCGTCCGGGAGGCCGGACGGACGCGGAGCGTGGTGCTCGCCCTCGTGGGTGGGGGCGCGCTCGTCGCGACGATCGTCCTGCAGTGGTTGCTCGCGTCCGGGCGGATGACCTTCGAGGCCCAGATCCTCCCCGTATCGATCGCGCTCCTCGGCGTCGGCGTCTGGATGGTTGGCACTGGCGCTCTCGCCCGGGCGACCGGCTTCCTGCCGAACGGCGTCCGGGACGGCCTCCTCGGGATGTTCTACGTCGGCTATCCCGTCTGGGCGATCGACGTCGGCCGCCGGCTCGTGGAGCGGCGTCGAACCTAGATGCGTGGCCGCACGGACGCTCCCAGGCCGTCATCGGGCCGGCCGCGCGGGCCAGATCAGGATGCATATCATTCCCCGAATGAACGGCGAGGCCATTTCCGAGTCAACGATCACGGCTGACGCTCCGGCCGGCGAGCGGTATCTCCTGCTCGCGGACATCTCCGGATACACGAGCTTCCTGTCCGGCGTGGAGCTGGAGCATGGGCTCGACTTCAGCGGCGGGATCCCCGCGGCCTACGGGATCCTGGCGGCGCTGCTGGACACGGTCATCGAGGGCATCGCGCCGGCGTTCGCCCTGGTCAAGCTCGAGGGCGACGCGGTGTTCGCTGCAGCACCGGCCGGAAGCCTCGATGGCCAGGGTGATCGGGTGGTCGAGATGATCGGATCGACCTACCGCGCGTTCGTCGAAGCTCGGACCCGCGCGATCCCCTCCAGCGACCACATCTGCACCGCCTGCCCAGCGGTGGCGTACCTGGACCTAAAGGCGATCCTGCATCGGGGCCCGGCGGTCCGCCAGGCCGTCGGGGCCGGTAGCGACCTGCTCGGCCCGTCGGTCACGGTCGCGCACCGCTTGCTGAAGAACACCGTGCGAGACCGGATCGGCCACCGCCCCTACCTGTTCATGACGGACGCGGCGGCGGCAGGGCTCGGTCTCTCGGGGGTCGGCCTCGGGCACGCCGAGGAGTACCCGGACGCCGGGCGGGTCGAGGGTCGCATCATCGAGCTCGATGTCATCCCGTCGGCTGGGACGGCACCCACGTGAGGCGCTGATCCGCGCTCCTTCGGGACGCCACCCATGTATGGTATGGTGGGTGGCATGGAGAAGACCACCGTCTATCTCACCACCGAGCAGAAGGCGGCGCTCGCGGCCACGGCTCGAGCGCAGGGCCGGAGCGAGGCTCGCCTCATCCGGGACGGGATCGAGGAGGTCCTGGCCGGACACGTGGCACGTGAGGCGCCGGCCTCCGTCGCTGACCAACCCGGGCACGAGGTCAGCCGCCGCGATGAGCTCGGCGTTCGCCCACGCTGGGTGAGCCGCGAGGCCTTCGTCGGCCAGTTCGTCGACGCCCAGGCGGATGCCGCGCTGAACGCCGAACTGCGCGACCTCGCTCCGGACATGACGGACGAGCTGCCCGATCGATGACCGGTGGCATCGCGGACACGAGCCTGTTCATCGCGCACGAGACCGGCCGGCGGATGCGAACCGAGGTGCTGCCGGATCGTCTGGCCGTTTCGGTCGTCACCATTGGCGAACTGTGGGCAGGCGTGCTTTCGGCGCCCCACGTAGCAGCCAGAGATCGCCGTCTCGGGACGCTGACAGCCGCCCTCGCGCTTGACCCCATCCCCGTCGATGAGAGGGTTGCCGCCGCATGGGCGCGCCTGCGGGTCGAGCTTCGAGATCGCGGGCTCCGGATGCCCGTCAACGACTCCTGGATCGCCGCGACGGCCATTGCTCTCGGCGTCGCGGTGGTGACCCAGGACGATGACTACGTCGAGCTCCCCGGCCTCACCGTCATCCGGGCCTGATCGCTGATCGACCGCTGGCGCCGCCGGCGGCGCGGCCGCCAGCTCATCCCCATCACCTGGCTCGCATGCGATTGTTGCGGGGGTTGTGCTCAACCTCCGCCAGACCCAGCGCCTCGAGGACCGGCGGGACGTAGTTCGCGAACCGGCCGCGGAGGCCCTTCTTGAAGCCGTACCAGCCCCCGACGGGGTTGCTCTCTGATCGGCCCCAGGCCTCAACGGTGTCGGGCTTGGCCTCCTTCTGCTCGTCGGCGACTCCGAGCGCCATCCAGTCGCCGGCCTGCTTGAGCATGGCGTGGAGGTCGTCGATGCAGCGGAGGTGATAGCGGAGCTCCGTCGCCCCGACCTGGACGACCAGGGCCGGCGGGTTGGCGTTGGGGTCCCGGTAGGCCTCGAACTCGGACGAGCCCGGCGGGGTCGTCAGGACCCACGGGTCGTTGGGTGTTCCGGAGCCTTCGACGGCCTGGACTGACATGGTCCCCTCCCCTTTCGGTGCGCGGTGCTGATGTCGAGGACGGTACGCATCGAAGACTGACATCTCTTGTCAGGCATTCGCCGGGGCGCCAAACTCGGGTCGATGCGTGCCGGGCGGCTCCTGAACCTCGTCCTGATCCTCCAGCAGCGCGGCCGTGCCACGGCGGCCGAGCTCGCGGACCGCCTGGAGGTCACGGAGCGGACCGTCATGCGCGACATCGAGGCGCTGTCGGGCGCCGGGGTGCCGGTCTACGCCATCCGGGGGCCCGGCGGCGGGTTCCAGCTCCTCGAGGGCTACCAGCCCGCGCCGATCAGCCCGGCGGACTGGCAGCCGCGGGAGCGGCGGCCCGGCCGTGCGCGGCGCGCCACGGTGCGGATCTCCGTCGAGGGCCGGCGCCTCGCGGCCCTCCTCAGCCGGCTCCAGCCGCTGCGCGTCAAGCGCGACGTCCCAGCCGACGAGGACGGCTGGCTGCAGGCCACCTTCCGGCTCGAATCCCTCGAGGGTGTCGCCATCGACGTGCTCGCGCTCGGTGCGGACATCGAGGTCCTGGAGCCGCCAGAGCTGCGCGAGCTTGTCGCCGACCGCGCGCGCCGCACGGCTCGCCTCTATCGAGATGGCGCGGCCCCTCGGAGCTAGGGACTGGGCCGAACGTCAGGCGGCCGGCGTCACGGGTTTGGTCCCGACGACGAGGACGCCGTTGACCGCCGGGTAGTTCGAGTAGTACCGCTTCGTCCAGTGGACGTTGCCGTGATCGTAGATCGTGACGGTGACCCAGACCTTGGCGCCGTCCGCCGGGGCGTTGTTGCGGAACGAGTAGCCCACCGGCTGGGTCGGGTCCTCCACGACCGTGTCGATCGCGGGCGGGCCTGGCTGGATGACCAGGTCGCTGACCTCGGCGGTTCGGCCGTTCGGCACGCTCCAGATCTTGAACGTGAGCCATCGCTTGCCGGGGGCGTTGGTGATCGTCCGGGTGATCAGGATTGGGTACTCGGTGTCGTTCTTGAAGCTCATCGTCTGCTTCGCCTCGCCGATGATCCAGACGGTGGCATCGAGGCCCGCCGGATATCGGGTGATGAACTCGTTGTGGTTCTGCCGGGCGAGCGGCACCATGCCCGCCCGGAAGGCCGCGTTGAACAGCGTCGTGGACGTGGTGCAGATGCCGCCGCCGAACGCGCCGGTGACGGTGATCTTGCTGCCCTCGATCGCATTGCCCGGGCCTGTGCCCGGGAGCTTGCGCAGGTCGCCGACGACCTTCCAGAAGTCGAAGATGCCGCCGGGTGGCACCACCGTGCCGTCGATCTTCGTGGCCGGGGCTTCGATGTTCCCGCCAAAGTGGTTGTTGACGATGAC
>JACQEH010000239.1 GCA_016200675.1 Chloroflexota bacterium
CTGCTCGACGTGGCCGAGCGCCTCTCGATGACCTTCGATCGGGCCGACCTGCAGCGCACCGTCGTGGCCGCTACCGAGACCCTCGTCGGCGCCGACCTCGTCCTTCTCCGGACGATGCGGGGCGAGGAGCTCGTGCTCGTCGGATGGTCGGGCTTCGACGAGGCGACCTTGCAGAACCTCCGCCCGCTCACCACGGACGAGCCGTGGCTCAAGGATGCCCTCGCGGCCGGCCGGGCGTGGGTCTGCGACGACGTCCGGGCCCTGCCCGGAACCTCATGGGCCGATCGCTTCGGCGACGGCCTCGGCATTCGCGCCGACCTCTTCGTGCCGCTCGTCCACGGCGGCCGCCTGATCGGCTCCCTGACGGCCGCGATGCGCACGCCGAGGGCCTGGACCGACGCCGACGTCGAGATCATGTCCGTCCTCTCCGTGCACGTCGCCCTGGCCCTCCGGAACGCCGAGCTCTTCGAGCGCCTCGAGGCTCGGGCGGCCCAGATGGCCGTCGTCCAGGCCGCATCCGCCCGGATGAACCGGGCCAAGAGCGTCGATTCCGTGGGTCGGGCGATCGTCGAGGAGATCGGTCCGATCGTGGACTATCACAACGCGCGGGTCTACCTCCTCGAAGCGCCGGAGGATCTCGTCCCGATCGCCTTCGAGGGCAAGGTCGGAGCGTATGAGATCGTCGACTGGGGCGTGCTCCGGACCAAGGTCGGGGAGGGCTTCACCGGCTGGGTCGCCGCGCACGGAACCCCGCTGTGCATCCCCGATGCGAACGCAGATCCGCGCGGCGCACAGATCCTGGGCACGGATGAAGTTCCGGAGTCGATGCTGGTCGTCCCGATGCGCCACGACGATGACGTTGTGGGTGTGATCACGCTCTCGAAGCTGGGGCTCAACCAGTTCGACGACGACGACCTCCAGGTCCTCATGATCCTCGCCGATCAGGCGGCGACGGCGCTGGAGTCGGCTCGCCTCCTCACGCAGACGCAGTCGATGGCCGCCGAGCTGCGGCGCCTCCTGGAGATGAGCCAGGAGCTCAGCCAGACGCTCGATTCGCGCCACGTGGGCGTGCTCATCGCGCGCCACCTGACCCTTGCCCTCGACGTCGACGCCTGTGCCATCAGCACCTGGGATGTCGCCGGCGACCGGATCACCCCGCTCGGTGCCTATCCCGAAGGCGACTGGATGTCGACCCAGCCGGTCTACGAGCTCCGCGATTACCCGCAGACACGGCGTGTCCTCGAGGACCAGGTCACGGTGATCATCGATGCCGCGGACCCCCTGGCGGACCCGGCAGAGACCGCGATCCTCCGCGAGGAGGGGTACCGCATCCTGGCCATGATCCCGCTGATCGCCAAGGGCGAGGCGGTCGGCCTCGTGGAGCTCATGACGACCGGTGCCCGAGCGTTCGACGAGAGCCGCCTGGCGCTGGCACGGACGATGGCCAACGAAGCGGCCATGGCCCTCGAGAACGCGCGGCTCTATGAGTCGGCGCGCTCGCTCGCCGACCGTGATCCGCTGACCGGCTTCTTCAACCACCGATTCCTGTACGAGCGCCTCGGCGAGGAGTTCGTGCGGGCCCGCCGGGGGCGACGCCCGCTGAGCCTCCTGATGCTGGATATCGACGACTTCAAGCTCGTCAACGACACCTTCGGCCACCAGTTCGGCGATCGCTGCCTGGTCCACCTGGCCGAGATCGTCAAGGCGACGCTGCGGCTGTCCGACGTGCCGGCCCGCTACGGGGGCGACGAGTTCGCGGTGATCCTGCCCGAGACCGACGAGGCAGCCGCGTCCGCCGTGGCCGCCCGGATCAGCGAGGAGCTGGGGCGGTGCCCGCTCGTCGCCGATGGGCGAGGCCCCGTCCCGGTCAGCGTGTCGATCGGCGTCGCGGGAGCCGGACCCGAGGTCAGGACGCCGGCCGATCTGGTGGGCGCTGCCGACGCCGCGATGTACGCGGCGAAGATCGCCGCCCGGACAGGCGGCATGACGGCCACGGACGAGCCGGCCGCCACGGGCGGGTTGGCGGCCACAGAGGAGCGGGCGGCCGGGAGCGGGCGGGCCGGAACGCCCGCGGGGCCTGCCGACCCCCGTCGCACCGCGCCCGAAGCCACCCCCGAAGCCACTCCCGTCGGGTGACCTACCGCCAGTAGTACTGGTCCCGGGTAGTACGGGGGTACTACCGCCATCGACTGGACGCCGCACGGCTCGCGCCCCCATGCTTGGCAAACGTGAATGCCGGGCCGCCCCGTAAGCGCCATGACCCCGAGGACCGGTCGGTCCGTCGGACCTGGTGGCTCCTCTCCGGCTCCTTCCTGGTCCTTGCCGCGATCACGCTCGTCCGCGCCATCCTGGCCGGCGGGGCCGTCGACTGGGCGGCTGCATTCGCCGTCGCGATCGCCGCGGTCGGGGCGATCGCCCATCGCAACGCCGTCGTCGACCTCGAGGTGCGGGGCCGCGCCGAGGCCGAGAACTTCGCCCGGATCCTGCGCGGCCTCTCCCGGTCGGTCAGCGTCGATGCGATCGTCGGCGCGATCGTGGACGACCTCGCCGAGGGCACCGGGGCGGACCACGTGGTGGTGGTCCGGCGACGGCCCGAGGGAGGAGCCCTGGAGGCGACGCTCCTGACGCGCCGGGCCGGCGTGCCGAACTCCAGCACCGTCCTGCCGCTCGGCGACCTCGAGCTCGGCGGGCCGTACACCTCCGTCGCTCCGCTGCCGGTGGCGGCGCCCGTGGCCGTTTCTGTGGCCGGGCGGGTGGCCGTGCCGATCCGCCCGGAGCCCGGCCCGGCGCTGACGCTCGAGCTCGCCGTAGATCGCAGCAGTGGTGGGGCGACGTCTCCCGCGCGGGCTTCCGCGCCCATCCTCGATCGTCCGGTGGTCGCCGCGCCCCCGGCGATGCCGGGGGCGGCGGCTCGGCCGGCGCCGCGCCCCTTGTCCGCGACGTCAGCACGCGGACGTGGCTCGCCAGCGGCCCGCGATGCGTCGGTCCGAATTCGAAGGTGGCTCGGCGAGCTGGTCGACGACTTCGGCCTGTCGGCTCCGCCGTGGCGCAGATCACGGCCGATCGCGCCCCGCTCGGAGGTGGTCGGCAGCGGCGCCCCGGCCCAGATCGCCGGACGCATCGACGAGCGGGTGCGCGCGGTCTACGGGCTCAGCCACACGCTGGCCGTGGCCCTCCGGACCGAGGATCGGGTCATCGGCGCCATCGTCGTCTCGCGTCGGGATCGGGATCCGTGGGACGTCCCCGCCCGTCGCCTCCTCGAGGGCGCGGCGGTCGAGGCGGCCGCCGCCCTGGCCCGGGCCTACAGCTACCGCGAAGCGACGGCGAACGCGTCGACGGATCCGCTCACCGGGCTTCCGAATCGCCGCTACTTCGACGAGTTCTGCGCCCTGCTCGCCCGGCGCCGCCGTTCCGGCGACGCCGTCGCGGTCCTCATGGTCGACATCGACCGCTTCAAGGTCCTCAACGACGCGTACGGCCATCCGGTGGGTGACGAGGTCCTGAAGGCCGTGGCCGGCGCCATCGTCTCCGCCGTCCGCGAGGAGGACGTGCCGGCCCGCGTCGGCGGCGAGGAGTTCGCGGTCCTGCTGCGAAATCCGGGTCCTGATGTCGCCCTCGAGGTCGGAGAGCGCGTTCGCGAGGCGGTCAGGGCGCTCGACCTCAGCACCGTTGGGGTGCCCGGCGTCAGCGTCTCGGTGGGTGTCGCGAACGCCCGAGGCGCCGACGAGCCGATCCCCGCGTTGGTCGAGCGAGCGGACAAGGCCCTCTACCGCGCGAAGCGCGCCGGCCGGGATCGAGTCGTCAGCGCCTGATCCCGCGTGGTGCGGTGGGCGCTCTCCGTACGGGGACGCCCAGCTCGGCGAAGTGGCAGGTGCTGCGCAAGGCGGATGAAGCGCCCCGTGATCCGCGTGCATCAGCAGGCCCCAGAAGTGGGTCGGCCCCGTAGGGTTCAGTCGCCACGTGCATCGGCAGGCCCAGGATTGGGTCGGCCTCGTCGGGTTCAGTCGCCGTGTACATCAGCAGGCCGCCGCCGCCCCGCGACGGCGCCCCTCACCGGCCAGCCACGCCCACGATGCGAGTGGTGAATGAGATCTGCCTCGTGAGCCCGGCAACTCCACGATGTGAGTCACCAGATGCATCGACTGCGCCGCTCGAGCCGCCTGATGCATCAGAAGGCTCGGAACTGGGCAGATCATGTCGAGTTCAGTCGCCAGGTGCATAAGGGGGAGGGTGCCACGGCGCCGCCACGGTGCCCTCGGCCCGCCACGGTATACCGGCCCGCTACCATCGCCTGGTGCCCGACGATGAGCAGGGAAGCAACGCCGGCGACCTCCCCGCGCCGCCACCATCGGATGCTCGCGCCGATCCGCCCGGCAACGCCGAGCTGGCTCGCGTCCTCCACGAGATCGGGGACCTCCTCGAGGTCAAGGGCGAGCTCGTCTTCAAGACGGTGGCCTACCACCGCGCCGCGGACGCGATCGGGCGATCGCCGGTCGGGGTCGCGCAGGCCTACCTCGACGGCCATCCGCCCGAGATCCCGGGCGTGGGCCGGGCCATCGGGGACAAGGTCGAGGAGTTGGCCCGGACCGGTCGCCTCGCCTACCACGAGCGCCTCCTCGCCGAGTTTCCGGCCACGCTCGTGGCCCTCCTGGGCGTGCCGGGCCTCGGGCCGAAGACCGTCCGCCAGCTGTGGACGACGCTCGGCATCGCCGACCTCGAGGCCCTCCGGACCGCCGCCGAGACCGGCCGCCTGCGCGGCCTTCGGGGCCTCTCCGCCCGCACCGAGCAGCTGATCCTCGAGGGCATTGCCGGCCTGGCCACCCGCGAGCGGCGGCTTCTGCTGCACCAGGCCCGTGACGCCGTGGAGCTCGTCCGCCGCGGCCTTCTGGACGTCGAGGGTGTCGTGCGGGTCGAGCCGGCCGGCAGCTACCGCCGCCGCCGCGAGACGATCGGGGACCTGGACCTCCTGGTCGAGACCGACGACGCGGCCCCGGTGATCGCCCGCTTCACCACGCTCGCCGCGGTCGAATCCGTGCTCAATCGGGGCACCGAGAAGGCCGCCCTGCACATCGCCGGCGGAACCCAGGTCGACCTCATGCGGATGGTGCCCGGCGCCGCGGGCACCTACCTCGTCCACTTCACGGGCTCCAAGGCCCACAACGTCCGCCTCCGCGAGCGCGCCCGCGACCGGGGCTGGAGCCTGTCGGAGAAGGGCTTCCTGCGCATCGGCGAGGATGGCCAACCCCTGACCGGCGACGAGGCCGAACTCCGGACCTTCGCCACCGAAGCCGAGGTCTACGCCTTCCTTGACCTGCCGTTCATCCCCCCGGAGCTCCGCGAGGACGCCGGCGAGATCGAGGCGGCCCTGGCGGGACGGCTCCCGAAGCTCATCACCCCCGCCGACCTGCGCGGCGACCTTCACTCGCACTCGGACTGGTCGGACGGCAGCCAGCCGATCGAGGTCATGGCCGAGGCCGCCCGGCGGCGCGGCCATGCCTACCAGGTCCTGACCGACCACTCCCAGTCGCTGGCCATTGCCCGCGGCCTGACGCCCGAGCGGGTCGTCACCCAGGCCCGCGTGATCGCCGCGCTCAACCGGGGCTACGCTGCCGAGGAGGACGCGGGCATCGCCCCGGCAGAGACGAACTCGGAGGGCTTCCGCCTCCTCCACGGCTGCGAGCTCGAGATCCGAGCGGACGGGCGCCTCGACTACGACGACGAGCTCCTCGCCCGCTTCGACCTCGTGGTCGCCTCCCTCCACGTCGGTCGCCGCCAGTCGCGGGCCGAGCTGACGACCCGCGTCCTCGGCGCGATCCGGAACCCCCACGTCGACGTCATCGCCCATCCCTCCGGCCGGATGATCGACACTCGCGACGACCTCGACCTCGACTGGGACGCCGTGTACGCCGAGGCCGCCCGGACAGGGACGGTCCTCGAGATGAACGGCTCGCCCCATCGGCTCGACCTCGCGGTCGAGCGGGCGCGCCATGCCGTTTCGATCGGCTGCCTCGTGGCGATCGACTCCGACGCCCACAACGTGGAGGAGTTCGACCACCTGGGCTGGGGCATCGACCAGGCCCGCCGGGCCTGGGTGGAGCCGGCCGTCGTCCTGAACACGAGATCGCGGGCGGACCTTCTGGCCTGGGTTCGGCGCCGCCAGCCGGCCTGAGCACGCGCGACCCAAGGCCCGGCCCGGCAGCGCGACCGCGGGCCCAAGGCCCGGCCCGGCAACGACCCCGTAGCTCGCGGGGCGCCGTCGCGTACCATCCGGCCGATGGGCACCACGTGGGCCGCTCGCGATCTCGTCACCGTCGCGATGGCGGTCGCCATCCTCTCGGCGTTCGTGGATGGCCCGGCCGTGTGGCTACTGGCCGGCCTCCTCCTCGCGGCCGTGCTGCTGGGCACGCTCCAGGTCCTGGGAGAGGGCGTCGCCGCCGCGGCCGGCCCCGGCGTCCCGGTCGAGGCGCTCCTGATCCCGTCCGTCACCGCCGTGGCCATCCTGGGCAGCCTCCGGCTGGTGCCGATCGGGGTCCTCCTGCTGCCGGCCATCCTCCTGGGCGCCTGGCTCCTGCTGCGGGCCCTCGGCATAGAGGCGCGCGTCCTGGCGAGCCAGACCGGACCATCCGGTGCCGATCGGACGGCCGTGGTCGGGACCGGCCTCATCGTCGGCTTCCTGGCCTTCCTCGGCAGCGCGGCCCTCGTGCCCGGCAGCCTGCCCGAGCCCGGGGTCACGACCGCCGGACCCACGGGTGCCCAGCTGGCGGCCCTCGCCGGCGGTGACGCCCTGATCGCCTTCCTGCTGGGCTACCGGGTGGCCGCCCTCCGGACCTCGAACCTCCGGGATGTGGCCTGGTTCGCCCTGACCTGCGCAATCGTCGTCGCCATGGCCGCCCTGGCCCTCCGGGCCATGGAGATCCCGCGCCTCCTCGGCCCGGCCCTCCTGGTCCTGGTCTTCTTCCTGTGGGACGCCATCCATGGGACCGCCCCGGTTCGCCGTCGCGACCGCCGGCGGCTGTGGGAGACGATCCTCCTCGCGATCCTGGGACTGCTCGTCGTCGTTTGGAGCGCGCGACTTCACCCCTAGCCCTTGCAGCCCACGGTGAAGCCGGACACCAGGGGCATGGAGAAGGGGCCACTGGATACCCTGACGCTGTTGGTTTGGCAATCGACAGCGGAGGATCGCCCGTGGCCCCGGCCGACAGTTTGGCACGCCTGCGGAAGGCGCT
>JACQEH010000002.1 GCA_016200675.1 Chloroflexota bacterium
CCATCGAGGGGCTCGCCGGCCGTCCGGTCCGGCTCGCCCTCGGGCCCGACGTCGATCCGTGGGCGTCCTGGCGCGGCGCCGCGCTCGTGGTCACCTCGCCCTCGATCTCGCCCGACTTCCCGACCACGGAACCGCGCCTGCGGGAGGCGCTCCAGGCGCTGGCGGCCGCCCGGCGCGACAGCGACCGCGGCGCTCCGGCGCTCGTGTCGGAGGCCGACCTTTTCGTGCGCCTCTGCCCGGCCCCGACGATCGGAATCACCGGCACGAAGGGCAAGACCACGACATCGGCGATGACGGCCGCGCTCCTGGGCGGCGACCCGTCCCATCCGGTGGTCCTGGGCGGGAACATCGGCACGCCCCTCGTCGAGCGGCTCCCGGAGCTGGGGCCCGACCATCGGGTGGTGCTCGAGCTCTCGGAGCTGCAGCTCCCGACGCTGTCGCGCGGGACGACGGTCGCGGTCTACACGAACGTCACGGCGGATCACCTCGACCGCCATGGGTCCGTCGAGGCCTACCGGCGCGTCAAGCGCCGCCTCGCCGAGCTCGTCGACCCCGAGGGTGCGCTCGTCCTCAACGCGGAGGACCCCGTCGTGGGCGGCTACGCGGGCCTCGGGACGGCCCCGAGCGTCCTGTACCGGCTCGAGCGGCCGGTGCCGGGCGGTCTCGGCGTCGTCGACGGCTGGATCGTCGCGGCGGGCGTCCAGCGCCTGCCGCTCGCGGGCGGCGGCCCGGCCGGGACGGGGCCGGGCGGGCGGATCATGCCCGTCGACGAGCTGGCCATCCCGGGCCGCCACAACGTCCGGAACGCGCTCGCCGCCATCGCCTCGGCGCTCCTCTTCGGGGTCGCCCCCGACGCCATCCGGCGCGAGGCGGCCGCCTTCCGGGGTGTCGAACACCGCCTCGAGACGGTGGCGGTGCTCGACGGCGTCCGCTACGTGAACGATTCCCAGGGGACGCAGCCCGATGCCGTCATCGCCGCCCTGGAGGCGTTCGAGCCGCCCCTCGTCCTCATCGCGGGCGGCCGCGACAAGGGCGTCGACCTCGGCCCCCTCGCCGAGGTGGTCGCGCGCCGCGTCAGGACGGCCATCGTCATCGGCGAGACCGCGGCGCTCCTCGAGGCGACCTTCGGGGCGGCCGGCCTCCGATCGATCGAGCGGGCGTCGTCGCTGGAGGCCGCCGTGGAACGGGCGGCCGAGCCCGCCACCGCGGCCCGCCGCGACCTCGGCGAGACGGGGACGGGTCCGGTCGGGCCGCTCGCGACCGTCCTCCTGTCACCCGCCGCGGCGAGCTTCGACATGTTCGTCGACTATGCGGCCCGCGGCGCGGCGTTCAAGGCCGCCGTGCGCCGCCTGGCCGAGGCCGGCCGGGACCGGACCGGCGGGCCGACAGCCGATCCGGTGGATGCCGGGCGCCCGGACGGCGGCCGCTGATGGGCCTCTTCGGCCGCGCCGCGACTGGCGGCCGCCCGATGCCCCGGGCGTCGGGGGCGCGGCGGACGAGCCTCGACGATCAGACGTCCGGCGGCTCGAGGGCCACCGAGCGGGTCGATCCGCGGCGGCGGCCCGCGGTCGAGACGAAGGTCAACGTCGTCCGCCGGGAGCACCACCAGCCGGACTGGTCGATCGTCGTCGCGGTGGTCGCCCTGGCGGCCATCGGGATCCTGATGGTCTATTCGTCGTCGGCGATGCGCTCCTACGTCCAGCAGGACGACACCCTCGCGATCGTCGGCCCTCAGATCCTGTGGGCCGCCCTCGGCCTGATCGCGATGCTGGTGATGATGCGCGTCGACTATCGCCTCCTGCGCATCGTGTCCCTGCCGGGCTACGCGGTGGCGATCGGGGTCCTCGTCCTCGTGTTCGTCCCGGGCCTCAACCGCGTGGTCGGCGGCAGCGCCCGGTGGCTCGCCGTCGGCGGCCTCCCGGCGATCCATCCGGCCGAGATCGCCAAGCTCGCCCTCATCCTCTACCTGGCCCACTGGCTCTCGTCGCGCGGCACTCGCGTGCGCGGCTTCCGATCGGGGACGATTCCCTTCCTCCTCATCACCCTGCCGATCATTGCCCTCGTCTTCAAGGAGCCGGACCTCGGGACGACGACCGTCGTCGCGGCCACCGCCTTCACGATGTTCTTCATCGCCGGTGCCCGCCTCTGGCAGTTCGCCGCGATGGGTGTCATGGGCGTCGGGGCGGCGCTGGTCGTGGGCCTCCAGGCCTACCAGATGACCCGCATCCGGACGTTCCTCGATCCCTGGTCGGATCCCCTCGGGACAGGCTTCCATACGATCCAGGGGCTGCTCGCCCTGGGCCTGGGCGGCATCTTCGGAGCGGGCCTCGGGGAGTCGAAGCTGGCCGGCGGCCTGTACCTCCCGAACGCCTGGAACGACTTCATCTTCGCCATCATCGGCGAGGAGTTCGGGATGATCGGGGCGGTGACGGTCGTCGCCCTCTTCGTCGTCCTCGCCTACGCGGGGATCCGGACGGCGCTCCGGGCCCCGGACACGTTCGGGGCCCTCCTCGCGACCGGGATCACGGCCTGGCTCTGCATCCAGGCCTTCATCAACATCGGCGTCGTCGTCGCCGTCCTGCCGGTGACGGGCATCACCCTCCCGTTCATCAGCGCCGGTGGCTCGTCGCTCATCATCAGCTTCGCCGCCGTCGGGATCCTCGTCTCGATCTCACGGGAAACGGTGGAGCGCCCAACCCAGGAGCCTGATGCGCCTGCTGATCGCGGGTGGGGGAACGGGGGGACACATCTACCCGGCCCTCGCCGTCGTCGACGCGCTGCGACGCCGACCGAATCCGCCTGACGTCGCGTGGCTCGGCGGCCATCGCGGCCTCGAGGCGCGGCTGGTGGCGGCCGCCGGCATCCCCCTCCGCCGGCTGGCCCTGCGGTCCCTGCGGTCGTCGGACCGGGACGCCCACCTCGTCCTCGATCCGGTTCGCCTGGGCCTGTCCGTCCCCCAGGCGGTGGCGCTCCTGGCGGCCGAGCGGCCGGCTGCGATCTTCACGACGGGTGGCTACGTCGCCATCCCGGTCCTTGTCGCGGCCCGGCTCCTCCGGATCCCGGCCCTGCTCTGGGAGGGCAACGTCGTCCCCGGGCGGAGCGTCCGGGCGACGGCCGGCCTGGCGAGCGTCGTCGCCGTCTCGTTCGGGGCGACGTGCCGGGCGCTGGGTCGCCCCGGCGGCGAGGCCCGGCCCGGCTGCCTCGTGACCGGGACGCCGATCCGGGACATCACCGCGATCGACCGGGTGGCGGCCCGGGAGTCGCTCGGGCTCCGGGGCGACGATCGCCTCGTCCTCGTGTTCGGCGGCTCGCAGGCCGTGCGGCGCCTCAACGACGCCGTGGCGCAGGCGCTGCCCGAGGCCGTTCGCCGCGCCGTCCTCGTCCACGTCACAGGCGACGCCGGCTACGCGGCGGCGCTCGCCGGCCGGGACGCGCTGCCGGCCGACCTGCAGGCCCGCTACCGGCCCTCGCCGTTCCTGGGAGACGCGCTCCTGACCGTGCTGGCGGCGGCCGACCTGCTCGTGGGCCGGGCCGGCTCGTCGACCCTCGCCGAGGCCACCGCCTTCGGGCTGCCGATGGTCGTCGTCCCATATCCCCACGCCGGAGGCCACCAGCGGGCCAATGC
>JACQEH010000254.1 GCA_016200675.1 Chloroflexota bacterium
CCTGGCCGACCGGCTTCAGCCGCGCCGGCCTGCCCGCCGGCTGCGCCAACGTCGGCAGCGGTCCGGACTTCACCTGCGCCCTCGGCACGATCGTGGCGGGCGGCAACGCCGGCTTCTCGATCTCCTACACCGTGCCCTCCACGACAGATTCCGGCGACCAGGCGAACACGGCCACAGCTACGAGCTCGACCTTCGACCCGATCACCCCGAACACGGCTACGGATCACACGTCCGTGACCGAGAGCGTTTCCCTCCACGTCACCAAGACATTTACCGACCTCAACGTCACGGCGGGCACGAGTGGCCACACGTTCACGATCGCGGTCAACAACAGCGGCCCATCGGACGCCGACCACGTCCACATCATCGACAACCTTCCGTCCCGAATCGTCGCGACAGGCGTTTCGAGCAGCGGCTTTACCTGCACGTTCACGAGCGCGCTCGTCGACTGCACGCGGCCCCACCTCGACTCGACGGACGGTACGTTGGCCATCACGGTCACGTACACCGCCTCATCGGGTCCGGAAGCCCTCAACGTCAGCAACACGGCAGACGTCACGTCGGATGAGGTCACGACAGCCGTGACCGGGACGGGCACGGTCAACATCGTCAAGCGCACGACCGCCACGGCTGTCGTTTGCCTGCCGAGCGGCGTCGTGATCAACGACGTGACGACGTGCACCGCGACGGTCTCCGATACCGACACCGGCACGAAGGTCGCCCCGATCGGCACCGTCGCTTGGACGCGATCGGCACCTGTGGGCGCAACCGGAACGTTCGGCTCGTCGACATGCTCGCTGAGCCAGATCGGCGCGACGACGACCAGCTCGTGCTCAGTCACGTACACGCCCAACTCGGTCGCCGGAACGCACACGCTGAAGGCGTCTTACTCGGGGAGTGGCTTCCATGCCACGAGTGACGGGTACGGCACCGTAACGGCGAGCCTTCGCGCCACGACAACGCTGATCACCTGCAGCCCAGTTGTCGTGTCCGTAGGGACCGCAATTACCTGTACCGCGACCGTCGCGGACGTCGAGGCCAACGGAACCAAGACGAGCCCGCTCGGGACGGTGACCTTCAACACCGACAATCCGTCGGGCGTCTTCACGCCGTCGTCGAGGACCTGCAATCTCGTCCCAGCGGCGATCCCGACGAGCACTTGCTCTGTTACGTACAAGTCGTCCATCGCGAACGTCGACAACATCACGGCGACCTACACGCCAACGGACAACGTTCACAGCGGCAGCTCAACGACGATCGCCACGATCGTCGTTACATACGACCCGAGCGGTGGGTTCGTCACCGGTGGCGGCTACATCCTCCAGCCTGCAAGGAACACGTATCCCTCCGGTATCGGCGTCGGAGCGAAGAACAACTACGGATTCAACGCCAAATACAAGAACGGCGCGACCGTTCCCACTGGAGAGCTCGAGTTCCAGTTCAAGCCGGGCAACATCAACTTCCACGGCTCCTCATTCGACTGGCTCGTGATCACGACCCTTTCCAGCACCACCATCAAGGCGCAGGCCCAGGGTTCGGGCACGAACAACGGAACTGGCAGCTACGGCTTCCTGGTCACTGTCATCGACGGTGGCAGCAACGACACGTTCCGCATCAAGATCTGGGACAAGACGACGATGGCCATCCTGTACGACAACGAGTACGGCTCGGCGGACAACTCATTGCCGAGCACAGTGGCTGCCGGCGGAAACATCGTCGTTCACGCCAAGTAACCCACCTGCGCCAGCACTCGAGGCCGGGCCCCACGGGTCCGGCCTCGCTGATTCCCTCGCCTGCCTCGGCGCGACCGTAAGATCGTCGGGTGAGTCCTACGCTGCCAGCCACCCTCGCCGCGACCCTCAAGAACCTGCCCGACCGGCCGGGCGTGTACCTGATGAAGGACGCCCGCGGCGACGTCATCTACGTCGGCAAGGCCCAGAGCCTGCGCAGCCGCGTCCGGAGCTACTGGCAGAAGGAATCGCCGGTCGAGATACACCGGATCCGGAGCGTCATCGACAAGGTCGTCGACGTCGATTACACGCTGACGGACTCGATCTCCGAGGCCCTCCTGCTCGAGGGCAACCTCGTCAAGCGCTTCCAGCCGATGTTCAACGTCCGCCTCAAGGACGACAAGAGCTACCCGTACATCAAGGTCACCCTGGCCGACGATTTCCCGCGCATCGAGCGGACGCGGAAGCTGCCCCAGGATGGCAGCCGCTATTTCGGGCCGTACGCGTCGGCGTCGAGCGTCGACGAGGCGATGAACCTGGTCCGCCGGCTCTTCCCGTTCCGGACCTGCACCATCGACATCAGGGACGGCCAGCGGGCCCTCCAGCGGCCGTGCCTGCTCTATCACATCAAGCGCTGCCAGGGCCCCTGCATCGAGGCGGTCTCGAAGGATGCCTACCGCGCCGACATCGCCCAGGTCGAGCTGTTCCTCGAGGGTCGCCAGGCGTCGCTGGCCGATGCCCTGCGCCGGGACATGAGCCAGGCCTCCGAGCGCCAGGAGTACGAGCGAGCCGCCGCGATCCGGGACAAGGTCCGCTCGATCGAGCGGACGATGGAGAGCCAGAAGATGGAGGCGTTCGCCAAGACCGACCTCGATCTCGTGGGCCTTGCCCGGCAGGACAACCAGGCGGCGGTCCAGCTCTTCGTCATCCGCGACGGCAAGGCGATCGGCCGCGACGTCTTCATGCTGGCGGCCCCGCGCGGCACGTCCGACGAGGAGGTCCTCTCGGGCTTCCTGCTCCAGTACTACACCCGGGCGACGAGCGTGCCGCGCGAGGTCGCGGTCCCGCGGGTGCTCCCCGACGCCGACGACCTGGAGCGCTTCCTGACGGACCGGCGCGCGTCCACGACCGCACCCGTGAGCGTCCGGGCGGGCGCCCGGACGGCGGCCGTCCATCTCCATGCCCCCCAGCGTGGCGAGCGACGGCGGCTGATGGAGCTGGCCACCCGCAACGCGGCCGAGATGCTCGCCCGTGAGCAGGCGCGCTGGCTGGCCGACCAGGGCAAGACGCTCGGGGCGCTCGAGGAGCTCGCCGCGGCGCTCGAGTTGCCGGTCATCCCGGCCCGCATCGAGTGCTACGACATCTCGACCTTCCAGGGCACGAACTCCGTCGGCAGCATGGTCGTCTTCGAGGACGGCCGGCCCCGGACGGGGGAGTACCGCCGGTTCGAGATCCGGACGGTCCAGGGCCAGAGCGACGTGGCCAGCCACCAGGAGGTCCTGCGGCGGCGCTTCCGGAACACGAAGTCGGGCGACGAAGGGAGCGCCGAGCAGCTCCGTTGGGCCATGCCCGACCTCGTCATCATCGACGGCGGCCGCTCCCAGGTGACTGCCGCGAAGGCCGTCCTCGACGAGCTGGGCCTCCACGACCTGCCGATGGCCGGCCTGGCCAAGGAGCGGGAGGAGCTGATCCTGCCGGACCGGGCGACGCCGGTCCTCCTGCCGACGACCTCGCAGGCGCTCTACCTGGTCCAGCGGATCCGCGACGAAGCGCACCGGTTCGCGATCACCTACCACCGCAAGCTGCGGGCGCGAGCCGCCGTCCGATCCGCCTTCGACGACCTGCCCGGCATCGGCCCGCGGCGGCGGGCGGTGCTGCTGCGGACCTTCGGATCCGTCAAACGCATCCGGGAGGCGCCGCTCGAGCAGATCGCCGCGCTGCCGGGGATCGGGCCCGCGCTGGCGGCCCGGATCAAGGAGGGCCTCGAGCCCACCTGACCTGCCTCTCGAGCCGGGGGACCCGGCGGTCCGCCCATTCATGGGGTGAATGAAGTCAGCAACCCCCGACTCCGGTGTGCCGGATCCGAGTCGTGTCATACATCAGTGGTAGCGGTTGATCCACGGCGTGCATCGAATGGGGCAGGAGAGCCTCGCGGATGGTCACGTTCATTCACCTGGTGCATCGCGGGTTGCGTCGGGCGCGCCCAGCCGGCCCGAGCCCCACCCACCCGGCCGCCCGGACCAACCCCGGACGGCTCCGAACCGATCCGCCGCCGACGGTCGCCGCCTCGCACCTGTATCATCCGCCGCTGATGCGACGGACAGCCCTTCTCCTGATCGCCGTCATCGGCGTGTTCGCCCTCGTCATCGACTTCTGGCCTCATCTCCGCCTGCCCGGCCTCGGCGCCGACGGCGGGAGCCGCCCGATCGAGACGAAGCTCGGCCTCGACCTCCAGGGTGGCCTGAAGGTCGAGTACCGGGTGAACCCGGCCGGCGGCAAGACGCCGTCCGCGACCGACCTCGCGGTCATCCGCGGCATCATCGACCGCCGCGTCAACTCCACCGGCGTCGCCGAGCCCGTGGTCGTCACCAGCGGCACTGACCGGATCGTGGTGGAGTTGCCGGGCGTGACCGACACCCAGGCCGTCCGCTCGCTCGTCGGCCAGACGGGCCGACTTGACTTCGTGCCCATCCCGACGACGACGACCATCAACAACGGCCAGACCATCGACCTCAGCAAGTCCAAGGTCTGCGAGGGCACCGGCGCCATCACGGAGCTCTGCATCCTCTTCTCGGGCGACCAGCTCGACAGCGCCAACCTGGGGACCGACAAGAACGGCGGCCGGGCCGTGAACTTCGTCCTCAAGAGCGGCGGCTCGAAGCTCTTCTCCGACTGGACCACGAAGCACGTCAATGAACAGTTCGCGATCGTCCTCGACTCGACCGTCATCTCCGCCCCGAACATCAACTCGGCGATCACGGGCGGCCAGGTCCAGATCACGAACGAGGGCACGATCGGCGGCATGCCGGCGGCCGAGGCGACGAACCTCGTCAACATCCTGAAGTTCGGCGCCCTGCCGTTCCCGGTCGAGGAGCTCTCGAGCGACACCATCGACCCGACGCTCGGCGCGGAGTTCCTCCGCCGGAGCATCCTCGCCGGTGGCATCGCGGTCGGGCTGGTCCTGGTCTTCATGCTCCTGCACTACCGCCTGCCGGGCGCCGTGGCCGCCTTCGCGCTGCTCTACTACGCGCTCGTCCTGTTCGCGGTCTTCCGGCTCATCCCGGTGACCCTGACCCTCGCCGGCATCGCGGGCTTCGTGCTCTCGGTGGGCATGGCGGTCGACGCCAACATCCTGATCTTCGAACGCTCCAAGGAGGAGCTCCGCCTCGGCAAGTCGCTGCCGCAGGCGATCGAGGCGGGCTTCAGCCGGGCCTGGAACTCCATCCTCGACTCCAACGTGTCGAGCCTGATCACGGCCTCGATCCTGTACCTCTTCGGCTCATCCGTGATCCAGGGTTTCGCCCTCGTCCTGATCCTCGGCGTCCTGACCTCGATGTTCACGGCCATCACCGTGACCCGGACGATCCTGCGCGTGGTCGTGGCCCGCGAGTGGGCCCGCAAGGCGCGCCTGTACGGGATCTCCGAGAGCGAGTTCACCTACCGGCCCACCGGGCGCGTCCGACGAGGGGTCACGCCGGGTGTTTGACATCATCGGGAAGCGCCGCTGGTTCTTCGCCTTCTCGCTCCTCATCACCATCCCGGGCCTCATCTTCATCCTCCTGACCCCACTCACCGGGGGCAAGGAGGGCCTGAAGTTCTCGATCGACTACACCGGCGGCACCACCTGGTCGATCAAGTTCGCGAACCCCGGCGTGACCGCGGAGCAGGTGCGGGCCCAGCTCGTGACGCTCGGCCAGCCCGACGCGACCGTGGCCAAGACGGGCACCGGCTTCTTCGACATCCGCCTCTCCAAGCTCGACCTGCGCGGGACCGAGCCGTCCCCGACGCCGATCCCGACCGTGGTCGCGACGCCGACCCCGGTGCCCACGGCGACGCCCGGACCGACGCTCGCCCCCGGACAGACCGCGACGCCGGCCCCGAGCCCGAGCGCGACACCCGCGCCGACCGCCTCGCCGGCCCCCACCACGACCTCCGCGCCAACCGCCTCGCCGGCCCCGAGCGGCTCGCCCGCCGCGTCGCCGGGTGCCTCGCCGTCGGCCTCGCCGATCCCGGGCGCCATCACCCAGGTCCCGACCGAGGGCGAGATCGGGCGCATTGCGACGGCCCTCCAGACCGCCCTGGGGCCGATCTCCGGGCAGGCCTCGCTGAGCTCCATCGGCGCGGTCGTGAGCACCGACCTCATCAACCAGGCAATCGTCCTGATCCTCGTCGGCAGCCTCGGCATCCTCGGCTGGATCACCCTCCGCTTCCGCGACGTGAAGATGGGCGTGACCGCCCTGATCGCCCTCCTCCACGACGTCATCGTCGTCCTCGGCATCTTCGCCATCCTCGGCACGCTCTTCGACGTCCAGATCGACGGCCTGTTCGTGACGGCGATGCTGACCGTTATCGGCTTCAGCGTCCACGACACGATCGTCGTCTTCGACCGGGTCCGCGAAAACCGCGTCCGCCACGCCGGCGAACCGTTCGCCGAGATCGTCAACCACTCGCTTCTCCAGACCTTCGGCCGCTCCGTCACCACCAGCTTCACGGTCGTCCTGACGCTCACCGCGCTGCTCCTCTTCGGCGGTTCGGCGACGGAGGAGTTCGTCCTCGCCCTGCTGATCGGGATCATCTCGGGGACCTACTCCTCGATCTTCAATGCCAGCCCGCTCCTTGTCGTGTGGCAGGAGTGGGAGGACCGCAAGCGCGGCCGCCTCAGCGGGACGCCATCGCCGCGCCGGGCCTCCGCGTAAGTCGCGGGGGAGCGGCCGTGCAGCCGCCCGTGGCATCCTGAGCAGGTGCTCCAGCCGCGGGCCCGCTGGCTCTTTCCCGAACCGCTCGCGCCCGCTCCCGATCTCGTCGCCGCGGCGTCCGCCATGGGCCTTGGTCCCTGGGCCGCCGACCTCCTGGCTCGTCGCGGCGTCGCGGATGCGGCCGGGCTCGCGCGCCACCTCGGCGCCGCCCGGGACGGCCTCCACGATCCGCGGCTCCTCCCCGACGCGGACCGCTTCCTGGCGCGCGTCGCCCGCGCCCGCGAGGCGGGCGAGACGATCCTCGTCTTCGGCGACTTCGACGCCGACGGCATCACCGGCCTGGCGGTCCTGACGGTCGCCCTCCGGGCCTTCGGGGCCACGGTCATCCCGTACGTTCCGTCCCGCCTGGGGGAAGGCCACGGCCTGTCCCTGGCGGCCGTCGACGCGGCGGTGGAGGCGGGCGCGACCGTCATCGTGACCGTCGACACCGGCACCACCAGCATCGCCGAGGTCGCCGCAGCCCGTGCCCGCGACATCGACGTCCTCGTCACCGACCACCACCGCGTCCCGGCTCAGCTGCCGGCCGCCGTCGCCATCGTCAACGCCCACCGGCCCGGGAGCCGCTACCCGGATGCTCGCCTCTCGGGCGCGGGGATCGCCTTCGCCCTCGCTCGACTGCTGCTGGGCGACGGCCCGGCGGCCTTCGCCCTGGCCGACCTGGCCGCCATCGGGACCATCGCCGACGTGGCCCCGATCCTCGGTGAGAACCGGGCCATCGTGCGGCTGGGGCTCGACGTCAGCCGGGGCGGGGCGCGGCCGGGGATCGCCGCGCTTCGGGCCCGGGCCAACGTCGACCCGCGGGCAATTTCGGTGGAATCGCTCTCCTTCGCCATCGCCCCGCGACTGAACGCGGCGGGCAGGGTCGGGGAGGCCTTTGACGCGGCGAGGCTCCTCCTGGCGACGGATGCCGAAGAGGCCGGCGCCCTAGCCGGCGTCCTGGAGGCGGCGAACCTCGAGCGGCGCGACCAGACGAAGCAGGCCCTCGCTGACGCCCGTGTCTCGCCCGACGCCGTCGACGAGGCG
>JACQEH010000242.1 GCA_016200675.1 Chloroflexota bacterium
CTCTCCTCGACCTGCATCGCGAGCTCGCGGGTGGTGGCGAGGACGAGAGCGCGGACCGGCAGGCGGGTCGCAGCGTCGCGGCGGTCCGGCCGCCGGTCCGGGTTCCACGGCGCCGGCCCGCCCGCGGGGCGGGAGGCGTGCAGGCGCTGGATCATCGGCAGGACGAAGGCGGCCGTCTTGCCGGTGCCGGTCTGGGCGCCGGCAAGGACGTCGCGGCCGGCGAGGACGAACGGGATCGCCTCGGCCTGGACGGGGGTGGGCTCGGTGTAGCCCTGGTCCGCGACGGCGCGGAGGAGCTCGGGTGTCAACCCAAGTTGATCAAAGGACACGGAAGGTGTGCTCCTGGCGGGGCCCTCCCGCTCGCTGGCGGGGCCCGGTCAGGGCAGGGAAGTGGATCGAAATCAGCGGCATATGACCGGGGCGCTGACCGGAGCGCCCATCGAGCTCGAAGGCTGGAAGCATAGCCGGGATCCGCCGAATGGGAAAGGGCGGGTGATGGAGCGGTCGCGGTGCCCGCGCGGCGCCGCCGTGGCGGCGGGGCCGGCAACCGGCGCCTCGGCGGCGGGGCGGGGCCGGCAACCGGCGCCTCGGCGACGGGCCGTCAACGACCACCTCGCCAGGGGCACGTGGCGCGCCATTCGCGACACCGGCGTGCTCGTCACTGCACGGGATGGACCCGATCGGGGTGCGTGCCACGCTCGCTCGTGGAGCAAGTGGTGACGTGGCTGCCCCACTGCCCACGCCTGGCCGGCGCTCGCCCGCTTGCTCGCCTGGGGCACGTGGCGCGATGGGGCCGGCAACCGGCGCCTCGGCGACGGGGCTGGCAACGGCAACCTCGCTTGGGGCACGTGGCGCGCCATTCGCGGCACCGGCGTGCTCGTCACTGCACGGGATGGACCCGATCGGGGTGCGTGCCACGCTCGCTCGTGGAGCAAATGGTGACGTGGCTGCCCCACTGCCCACGAGGAGGCAGGCGCTCTCGGCGCCCGCTCGTCGCCGCCGCGGCTCAGTTCGGGCGACCGCCGCTGGCACCCGCTCGGTGCCGCCTCTCGGCGCCCGCTCGTCGCCGCCGCGGCTCAGTTCGGGCGACCGCCGCCCATCTCGGAGCCGCGATCGCGGAGGAAGCGCTCGATGTCGGCGATCAGGTCGTCACCGGCCGGCAGGCGCGACTCGTCAACCATGCCCTCCAGGCGCTCGACGTAGTTGCGGGTGTTCTCGTCGAGCGCGGCGGCGGTGTCGAGGCGCTTGCGCAGGGCTCGCGCCTCCTCGGGGAGGTCGCCCTCGGGCGCCTCGATCTCGAGGTGCCGGCCGACGGCCCGCAGCAGCTCCGCGGACGCGCCCGGGTACTCGCCGGAGATGTAGTGGGGGATCTGGGCGAAGTAGCCGACGGTGGGGATCCCGGAGCGGGAGATCGCCATGTCGACCACCGAGATGCAGGCCGCCGGCACGCGGAGGAGCCCCTCCGGCCCGGCCTGGACGTCGCCCTTGAGGAGACCCGGGCGGGAGGCCGTCCCCATGATCGGCACGGGCCTCGTGTGGGGCACGGCTGCCGGGATCGCCCCGAGGCTGACCCACTCCCGGACCTCGAGCTGGCGGGCGATCTCGACGAGGTCGGCCGCGAAGCGGCGCCATTTGAAATCGGGCTCGGCGCCGGTCAGGACCAGCACGTCCCGGCCGTCGAGCCGCTTGCGGCGCATCGTCAGGGCCGGCCAGGTCAGGCGCTCGGGCCGGCCGTCCTGGATCTCGAGTGTCGGGCGCCGCGAGCGGAAGTCGAAGAGCTGGTCGCCGTCGAACTCGACGACGAGGTCGCCGCCGGCCTCCAGGAGCTTCAGGGCACCCGTCGCCGCCGACCCCGCGTCGACCCAGCCGTCGAAGGCGGCCACGACCGCCGGATCGCGGAGGTCGTCGGGCGGCGTCAGGCGATAGAGGGCCACCCGCTATTCGCTCCGCGGCCAGCGCGGGAAGCCGCCGTCGACCACCCGAAGGTCGTCCCAGTCGGCCCGGACCGGCGGGAAGACGTCGATGACGACGGCACCATCGCGGCCGGCCGTGACGTTGTGGGGCCGGTCGGCGAGGATCCGCCACGTGCCGCCGGGCCCGAGGACCCGCGTCTCGCCGTCGACGGTGAAGTGCATCTCGCCGCTGATGACCATGCCCATCTGCTCGGCCGGGTGATGGTGCTCGGGCACGACGGCGCCGGGCCCGAACTCGACCAGGGCGAGGGTGATCCGTTCGCCCTGGACCCGCCGCGCCCGGACCGCATCCCCCCAGACTTCGAGGAGCGGCATGTCCGTGATGTCGACGAGGTGATGCATCGCTGGAGCATACGCCGGGCCGCCGGCGGGTCCGTCTCGCGCGCGCCCTCCGAACCATCGGCGCGATGTTCCTGGGCGCGTTCGCCTTCCAGGCCGTCGGCCTCGTCATCGGGCTGTACGTCGTGTGGCCCATCGAAGGGCTGTGTCGGGCGGCGGCCGGATCGCTCCCGGCCGGCACGACAGGGACGTAGCCGGCCGTCGGCCGGCCAGGCCCGACGCCCCGCGCCGAGGCTTCCCGACTACTACGCGAAACGGCATACTTGCGGAGGCCCGCGCCTGCGTCCTGCCCAACAGCTGCGAGGTTTCCCGTGACAGCACCCGCTGCCCTTGCCGACGATCCCATTGCCCGCCTGACCCCGCGTCAACGGCTGGAGATCCTCGGGGCGATTCTCCTGGCGATGTTCCTGTTCGCCCTCGACCAGACCGTCGTCGGGACGGCACTGCCGGTCATCATCACGGACCTCCACGGCGACAAGCTCTACACGTGGGCGGTCACGATCTACCTCCTGACCTCCACGATCAGCGGCCCCATCTACGGGCGCCTCTCGGACCTCTTCGGACGGCGGCCGATCTTCATCTGGGCCGTGGGCCTCTTCCTCGTGAGCTCGGTCCTGGCCGGGCTCAGCAGCGAGATGTGGCAGTTCATCCTCTTCCGCGGCCTCCAGGGCCTGGGCGGCGGGGCCGTCTTCCCGCTGGCGCTGGCCGTGGTCGCCGACCTCTACACGCCGGCCGAGCGGGGCAAGTACCTGGGGCTCTTCGGCGCCGTCTTCGGCCTCTCTTCACTGCTCGGGCCCGGCCTCGGCGGGATCATCACCGACAAGTTCACGTGGCACTGGATCTTCTTCATCAACGTCCCCATCGGGCTCATCTCGCTGGTGATCCTGTGGCGCCTCCTGCCGGCCCATCGGATCCCCGACGCGGCCCGCCACATCGACTACCTGGGGGCGGCGGTCTTCGCCGCGGCCATCACGCCGTTTCTGATCGGCCTGACGAACAAGCAGACGGGGGCGTGGACCGACCCGTCCGTCGGCGGCCTGATCCTGCTGGGCCTGGTCCTGGCCGGGGTCTTCATCTGGATCGAGTCGCGGGCCCACGACGCGATCGTCCGCCTCGAGCTCTTCCGGATCCGGGCCTTCACGATCTCGGTCGCGGCGATGTTCCTGGCCGCGTTCGGGTTCTTCGGGGCCATCATCTTCCTGCCCCGCTGGTTCCAGGTGGTGGCCGGCGCGAGCGCGACCGAATCCGGCTACAACCTCCTGCCGCTGCTGGTCGCCCTCATCCTCAGCGCCACCCTGTCCGGGCAGATCGTGGCCCGGACCCATCACTACAAGGCCCTGATCTTCGTGGGCATGCTCCTCCTCGCCGGCGGCCTGTACCTGCTGACGAACCTCCGGGCCGACACGAATCGGCAGGTCCTGTGGGCCTGGATGGTCGTCGTGGGCCTGGGCATCGGGCCCTCGTTCGCGGTCTTCACGCTGGTCGTCCAGAACAGTGTCAAGCCGGCGGTCATCGGCGTCGCGACGAGCAGCCTGACCTTCTTCCAGCAGATCGGCGGCACGATCGGCCTGACCCTGGCGGGGACCGCCCTCGCCGACAAGCTGACCTCGGAACTGCCCGCTCGGCTCGTCGCAGCCGGGGTGCCGGCCCCGTTCGTCAGCCAGTTCCAGGGCGGCGGACAGTTCGACATCACCGGCACGGGCGACCTTGGGGCACGGATCCTGGCGGCGACCCCGGAGGCCTTCCGGCCCCAGGTCCAGCCGCTCATCCCGGGCATCGTGAGCGCCGTCCACGATTCGATCTCGATCGCCATCGCCTCGACCTTCTGGGTCAGCATCGTGGCCGCCCTCGTCGCCGCGTTCGCGGTGCTCTTCCTCCGCGAGGCGCCGATGCGAGCGACCTTCGAGATGGATCCAGAGGCAGCGGCGGCTCCAGGCTGAGCGAGCGGACCTCCCCGACGGGCAGGACGCGCGCGCTCTCGACGGCGGCGGCGCGATCGTTCGTCCTTCGCAGGACACGACTGCGGCCGCTGCCCGGCCTCGAGGAGATCCGCCTCCACCTCGCCGACGAGGTCCTGCCGCTCTGGCACGCGGTCCAGATCGAGCTCGGGGATGCCGACGCGCCACTCCCGTACTGGGCATTTGCCTGGGGCGGCGGGCTGGCCCTCGCGCACTACCTGCGCGAGCACCCGGCCGCCGTCGCCGGGCGACGAGTCTTCGACCTGGGTTCCGGTTCGGGGCTGGTGGCCATCGCGGCGGCCCGGGCCGGGGCGACGGACGTCACCGGCGCCGACATCGATCCCTTCGCCGGGGTCGCCATCGGGCTCAACGCCCGGGCCAACGGACAGCGAGTGGCGACGGTTCGCCGGGACGTGCTCGACGACGATCCGGCGGACGACATCGACGTCATCCTCGTCGGCGACTGCTGGTACGAGGCGCTCCTGGCCGAGCGCGCGAGCGCCTGGCTCCGTCGTGCCCGGGCCCGCGGCATCGACGTCCTCATCGGTGACCCCGGGCGACCGTACCTGCCGCTCGACGAGCTCGAGGAGCTGGCGACCTACGAGGTACGGACCACAACCGAGCTCGAGGACATGGCACTCAAGCAGGCGCGCGTCTACCGGTTGCGTTCGGGCGGCATCACCGCGCCGTCCTGAGCGCTGGGAGTCTGGCCGGGGGCGGTCCGGCGATCGACGACGTGCCCTGGCCTGACATGAGCCCGCCCGGCTACGCGGGCGATCGCACCACGATGTCGTCGCCGTCGATCTCGACGGCCGTGGCGACCGGCTCGTCAGCCGGCCCCTCGAGGACCTCGCCCGAGCGGACGTCGAACTCGCGGCCGTGGCAGGGACAGGTCACGGTCGTGCCGCTGAGCTCGCCCGAGGCGAGCGAGCAGCCCTGGTGCGTGCAGGTGTCGTCGAACGCATAGAACGTGCCGCCGACGTTAGCGAGGCTGACCTTCGCGTCGCCGACACGGACCACCCGCATCTGCCCCGCCCCGATGTCCGTGATCTTGCCGACTCGCGCGAGCACCCTGGCTGCCTCCTGCTACAGCGGTCTGTCTATCGCCAGGCCGCCATGATGCCTTCGGGACGAGCTCGACGGACCTGGACGGGCCCGGACGAGCCCGGGACGGGCCTGTCCGACCCGGGACCGGCCTTGCTCAGCCGGCGGCCTTCTTGACGAGCTCGGCGACCCGCTGCTCGATGGCCGGCGTCAGGGCAGTGAGGGCGAACGCGACCGGCCACATCTCCTGATCGTCGAGCCACGCGTCCTGCTGGAAGCCGAGGGTGGCGTAACGGACCTTGAACTTTGCCTTCGACTGGAAGAACAGGACCACCTTCTCGCCCCTCGCCCAGGCGGGCATCCCGTAATAGGTCCGGGGCACGAGGTCCGGCACCGTCGCGGCCACGATCTCGTGGATGCGCGTCCCCATGGCCCGATCGTCCTCGGGCATGGCGGCGATCGCGGCCCGGACGTCTGCCTCGCCGGCGGCCCGCTGCTCCTCCGGCGAGAGGCGCGCGCTCTTCTTGCGCTCGCGGACGCTCGCCTCCATGGCGGCGCGCTCTTCGTCACTCCAGAGGTTCTTCGACGCCTTCGGGCTGTCGCCCCGCTTCGCGGGTGCCTTGGTGTCCGCCATGTCGTCTGCCCTCGCTCGTGGTCCGATGGATGCGGACTCACGCTATCGGATCGCGGAAGGATCCGCATTCCCTGACCCTGGGCGACGCTGCTACCCCTCGTCGGCGCGGAGGAGCTCGAGGACCGGGGCGAGGGCCTCGACGACGGCCACAGTCGCGGGCGTCGGTGCCAGCTCGACCTGGGTGAAGCCACCATCGCGGATGGCCCGGATCGCGTCGGCGATCTGCTCGGGTGGGCCTGAGAGCTGCTCGCCGGTCGGATCGAGCTGCGGCTCGAGCGGCTTGACCCAGACTCCGGCCGATCGGCCAATCGTGGCCGGGTCGCGCCCGACCTCCGCGCAGGCGGCCTCGAGCGTCGCCAGGCGGGGACCGAACTCGGTCATGTTGCTCTTCTCTTCCGCATAGCAGCTCCAGATGTCGGCGTACCGAGCGGCGAGGCGCTGGCCCCGCGGCCCGAGGACACCGAGCATGATCGGGATCTTCCCCGGTCGCGGCCCCTGTGGGTTCTGGGCGAGGTCGCGCGCCGTGTGCCACGTCCCCTCGAAGTCGGCACGGCCACGACGGAGGAGCGGGACGATGACCTCGAGCGCCTCCTCGAATCGAGCGAAGATCCTGTCCTCCGGCAATCCGAAGGCGTGGGCCTGGCCGGGCTCGGCATGGCCCGCCCCGAGCCCGAGCACGAAGCGCCCGCCGCTGATCTCGTCAAGCGTCTCGACCGCCTTGGCCGTGATCCCCGCATTGCGGTGGAGCGCCGACATCACCCACGTCCCGACCTTGATCCGCGACGTGACGGCCGCGACGGCGCCGGCCATCGCGACACCCTCCCAGAACCCGAGCGGCGCCTTCTCCTTCGGCAGCCACAGCAGCTCGTCCGGCGTCCAGACCGTGTCGAACCCGAGCGCCTCCGCCCGGAGCGCCATCTCCCGCAGTTCGGTCCAGCGCGCCAGCGTGCGCTCGGGCCCCCACTGGCCCGTGTTCAGCACGATGCCGACCTCAAGCGTCCCCATCGAACCCTCCGGATTCGTTGTCGAGGAGCGAGTCTACGTGGCCGGACCGGCGCCCGTGGAACCGAAGATGGAACCTACGCGCCGCGCGGTCCCACATCTTCCTCGAACGGCCTCGACGCCGTCAGTCGTCATCGAGGGAGGTCTGAAGTGTCTGCGTTCCTGCCCTGGCGTCCCCGATCGGGGATCGCCGATCTCGCCCGCGTTCTGCTGATCGCCGCGGCGACGCTCCTGATCGTGCCGCCGGGCGTCGCCGGCAAGTCCTACGGCGCCTGGGGAGCCGCCGTTCCCGAGGTCGGCGTCAACACCGCGGCCGCGGAGGGCTGCGACGCGTATGCGAAACACTCCAAGGAGTTCGCGACCCCGGCCATGCTCGCCGAGCTCGACGCGGTCATCGCCTCCCTGCGCATCGACCCGTAGGCCACCCAACCTGATTGGTTCCGCTTGCGTTGACGCATCGGTCAAGACCGCCTGGCCACTCGGGAAGGTGGCAGCGAACTGCGGGAACCGAGCAGATTCGAGTCGCCTCAAGCAGGCCTAGGCTCATCCGCGGACGTGGCCTTCGGCCGGAGGGTGACCCCGACTGTGGTTCCGTGCCGGTCGAGGCGGCCGCCGCCGAGGGTGGCGTGGCCTGATCCCCGAGCGCAACGAGGAAAGCGGTGCGCCACCGCCGAGCAGGCCGGGAACAGTGGCAATGCCGACGCCTGGCGGAGAATCCCGATGCGAGCTTCGATCGATGAGCCCGAGATCGGCCACGTCGTCGTTCATCGCCGGTCGTAGGCTCGCAGGAGCCTGAGCAGCGTGGAGGCATAGCCGTCCCTGATTCGGTCGACTCGGACCCACTCGAAGGCAAATGGCGGGCGGTTGGTAGCACGGAACGGCAGAACCAGAAACTCTCGGTAGCACGGCTCCGCATCGGCGAGCAACCTCCGCTCAGCTTCGGGAGCTTCCTGTGCAGGGTGCGGTCCGAACGTTCCAGTTGAGTACTCGCGGTCGCCCTCGTATTAGACGTACTCCTCGGCCATGTTCAGGCCGACGATGCCGACCGCCAACGCGTCTGGGCTTTTCTTCTTGAAGTGCGCCGCCTGCCCGCAGAGATCGCTCGTGACGCGGTCGATCTGTTTGATCATCGCCTTGGCAAGGATCTTGACCTCGGCGCCAATGTCGACCTCAGCCGTCGGTGCGACCGGAATGCTGTGCCCGGGAAAGGGACGGGGAGTGTGCCCGGGGACGATCGGGCCGAACGACCCGTCACCCCGTCGAGCCTTCAGGCCAGGGCTGATTCCCTTTGGGTTCAAGGCGAGGCGTCCCGCGTCGACGTCGGATCGAAGCCGGCTGTTGGGATCCAGTTCGTAGAGGTCGTCGAACAGAAAGTCGGCGATGCGGTTGCCGAGTTGCGAATTCCGGTGGAGGTACGGACCGCCTCGAAAGGTTCGTTTGAACTGGGCGAGGAGCTTGAAGTCCGTCAACCGTTAGCCCGCCGTTCTGCTCATGCCGCCTCGATCGCCGCCTTCGGCAGGTCGTGAACCACAAGCGTCGCGGATCCAGGGAGCCTGGTCCGGAGTCGCTCCGCCGACTGCGCCAGATACTTGGGGTCGATCTCCACACCGATGCTGTTCCGTCCATAGATCGCTGCGGCCAGACTCGTCGTACCCGTTCCCACGAACGGGTCGAGAACCGTGTCGCCAACGAAGCTGAACATGCGGACCAGCCGGCTGGCGAGCTCAAGTGGGAACGGCGCCGGGTGATCTCGAGTCGAGGCACCGGTCACCCCTGTCCAGACCTGTTGGAACCACTTCTTGTGGTTCGCCGCGGAGATCAGGCTCAGGATCCGGGTATCAATCGAAGGGCTTCGGTAGCCGCCCGGCTTCCGGAGGAGCAGCAGGTACTCGATGTCATTCTTGATGATGGCGTTCGGTTCGTAGGGCTTCCCGAGGAACCCGGCGCCGTTGCCGCTCGCCTCGAACACAGCGTTCGAGATCTTGTGCCAGATGATTGGTGCGAGGCCGTCGAATCCGAGCTTGCGGCAGTGATCGGAGATCGTGGAGTGCAGGGCGACAACGGTGTGGCGTCCGTGGTTCTGACGGCGCGACAGGCAGACATCTCCGACCACGCAAACTAGGCGTCCCCCCGGGGCAAGGACTCGCAGGCACTCCATCCACACTTTGTCGAGCTCGGCGATGAAGGTGTCGTAGTCCTCCATATGACCCAGCTGACCGTCGGTTTCGTTATAGGTCTTGAGCGTCCAGTAGGGCGGGGATGTCACGATCAGGTGAACGCTGCCCGACGGGATGGCGGAGAGGTCCCGGGCATCGCCGAGCAATAACCGATGCGCGGTCGGGACCTCTCCGAGGACACGTTCCACGACGGCCGTGAACTTCGGATCGCGGGCCAACCGAGGCAAGTCGGTCTGGAGATCGGTAATGGGGCCGGCCTCGGCCAGAGCGAGATGAGCGGCTTCCGCGATATCCATCAGCGTTACCTCGATCCGATCTGGATCGTTCAGCTACAGCCGCTCGTCGAGCCGCAGTTGAGGCACTTGTAGCAGGACCCGTTGCGGACCATGATCGCGCCGCAGTCCATGCAGGACGGGGCGTCGCCCTGGGTGGCGAAGGCGACCTTCACGTTCCCGAGCGACATCGTGATGCCGCCACCGTTCCCGTTCGTCGTCTTGCCATTCGTGGCGTGCCCGTTCGCATGCCCGTTGGTGGCGATGACCTTGAGCTCCGACCCGGAACCCACCTCAGATGCCCCGACACCGGTGGCGACCGAGCTGGCCTTGGGCTGATCCCCGGACGTGGCCGCGCGGCCGGAGGTCAGTCCCGACTGCGGTTCCGTGCCAGAGGCGCCGGCCGCCGCCGGCGGTGTGGCGGTCCGCTCCGCGAGCTCGTCGAGCGGGGCGGATCCCGCACCGCCGAGCAGGCCGGGAGTTGAGCCACTGCCGAAGGCTGGCTGTGACCCTTCGTAGTTGGACCGATCGATGAGCCCGAGGTTGGCCTTGTCGTCATCGGAGAGGAACCGCGACCCAAGCCACCGGAAGATGTAGTCGACCAGCGACTTGGCGATCGGGATCTCGGCGTTGCCCGTGAACCCACTCGGCTCGAACCGGACGTGGGCGAACTTGTTGACCAGGTCCTTGAGGGGCACGCCGTACTGGAGCGCCACCGACACCGTGGTCGCGAAGGTGTCCATGAGCCCCGAGACCGTGGACCCTTCCTTGGCCATCTTCAGGAAGATCTCGCCGGGCTGCCCGTCCGGGTAGCGCCCGGCCGTGATATAGCCCTCGTGGCCGGCGATGTCGAAACGGTGGGTCACCGCTGCCCGCTCCGCCGGGAGCCGCCGCCGGTGCGGCTTGACCGCCTCGGCCTGGGCGATCGCCAGCTGCTTCTTGAGGCTCTCGACGACCGCCGAGTCGACCTCCTCGGCGACGTCGCCGTCCTTCTTCTTGCCGGTGCTGAGGGGCTGCGATCGCTTGCTGTTGTCGCGGTAGATCGCGATCGCCTTGAGGCCCTGCTTCCAGCCCTCGAGGTAGACCTGCTCGATCTCGTCGGCCGTGGCCGCCTCGGGCATGTTGACGGTCTTGCTGATGGCCCCGGAGATGAACGGCTGGATCGCCCCCATCATCCGGATGTGGCCCATGTAGTGGATGGACCGCACGCCGTTCTGGGGCTTGAACGCGCAGTCGAAGACCGGCAGGTGCTCGGGCTTCAGGCCCGGCGCGCCCTCGATCGTCTCGTGCTCGGTCAGGTAGGCGAGGATGCCGTCGACCTCGTCCGGGCTGTAGCCGAGCTTGCGGAGGGCCGCCGGGACGGTCTGGTTGACGATCTTCAGGAAGCCCTCGCCGACGAGCTTCTTGTACTTGATGAGGGCGATGTCCGGCTCCACGCCGGTGGTATCGCAATCCATCATGAAGGCGATGGTCCCGGTGGGGGCCAGCACGGTCACCTGGGCGTTCCGGTAGCCGTACTTCTCGCCGAGCTCGAGGGCCTCGTCGAAGACCACGCGGGCCGCGTTCTGGAGGTCGTCGGGCACGCCGGGGCTGGGGATGCCGTAGGCGGCGTCGCGGTGCTTGCGGATGACCCGGATGAAGGGGTTCCGGTTCTCGTCGTACTTGAGGAACGGGCCGCCGTGATCCCGCGCGATGATGCTGGACTGACGGTAGGCCTCGCCGTGCATGATCGCGGTCAGCGCCGCCGAAAAGTTCCGACCCTCATCGGAGTCGTAGGCCAGGCCGCGGCTCATGAGGAGCGCCCCGAGGTTGGCATAGCCCAGGCCGAGCGGCCGGAACTTGTGACTGTTCTCCTCGATCCGGGGTGTGGGGTACGAGGCGTTGTCGACGAGGATCTCCTGGGCTGTCAGGGTCAGGGCCGCCGCGTAGCGGTAGTCCTCGACGTCGAACTCGCCGTCCTCGCGGACGAACTTCATGAGGTTCAACGAGGCCAGGTTGCAGGCCGTGTCGTTGAGGAACATGTACTCGGAGCACGGGTTCGAGGCGTAGATCCGGTCCGTGTTCGCCGACGTGTGCCAGTCGTTGATGGTGGTGTCGTACTGGATGCCTGGGTCGCCGCAGATCCAGGCCGCATCGGCCATGCGCCGGAAGATGTCGCGGGCTTTGTAGGTGCCCATGGGGCTGCCGTCGACGACCGCGTGGGTCGTCCAGTCGCCATCGGTCTCGACCGCGCGCATGAAGTCGTCCGTGACCCGGACGCTGTGGTTGGCGTTCTGGAAGTAGACGCTGCCGTAGGCCTCGCCGGTGAAGCTGGGGTCGTAGCCCTGCTCGATCAGCGCCCAGGCCTTCTTCTCCTCGAGCATCTTGGAGTCGATGAAGTCGAGGACGTCCGGGTGATCGGCATCGAGGATGACCATCTTGGCCGCCCGGCGGGTCTTGCCGCCCGACTTCACGACGCCGGCGAAGGCGTCGTAGCCCTTCATGAAGCTCACCGGGCCCGAGGCCGTGCCGCCGCCGGTCATGCGCTCGCGGCTGGATCGGATGGGGGACAGGTTGCTGCCGGCGCCGGAGCCGTACTTGAAGAGCATCGCCTCCGTCTTGGCGAGATCCATGATCGAGGACATCGAATCCTGGACGGAGTTGATGAAGCAGGCCGAGCACTGGGGCTTCTGCTCGATGCCGACGTTGAACCAGACCGGCGAGTTGAAGGCCATCTTCTGGTGGACGAGGAGGTGCGTCAGCTCGGCCTTGAAGGAGGCGAGGTCGGCGTC
>JACQEH010000243.1 GCA_016200675.1 Chloroflexota bacterium
GGGCGAGGACGTCGACGGCCTGGCGCCCCACGCTCCCGGTCGCCCCCAGGAGGGCCACCCGGATCGATTGGGAGCCCTCCCCCACCCGGGCGTGTCGACCCGGGTCAGCGGAACGCGACGAGGGCATAGAGGACCACGGCCGGGGCCGCGAAGAGGAACGAGTCGATGCGGTCGAGCATGCCGCCGTGGCCCGGGATGAGCTGTCCTGAATCCTTGGCCCCGGCGGCGCGCTTGAGCATCGATTCGGCGAGGTCGCCGGCCTGCGCGGCAGCGGCGATCACGGGTCCGAGGAGGAGGCCGGCCGGCCAGGCCCGCCCGAGCAGGCTCACCAGGACCGTGGTGAGGAGGGTCACGGCGACCGTCCCGCCGATGACGCCCTCGACCGTCTTGGCCGGCGAGATGTGATGCATGAAGGGCCGCCGGCCGACCTGGCGGCCGACGAAATAGGCGCCGGTGTCGAAGGCCCAGACGCCCAGGATCAGAACCAGGAGCCAGCCACGCTCCGCGCCGAGGAAGCCGAGCGCCGCGCCGTCGGGGATCGCCGGGGCATGGGCGGCGAGGCGGGGGACGAAGCCGAGCAGCCCGACGTAGAGGGCTCCGAAGGTCGTGGTGGCGAAGGCCGCGAGGCCGTCCCGCGGATCGGTCCTGGTCAGCGCCGCGGTCCCCACGAGGACGATCCCGACGCCCGCGAGAAGGATCCCGGCCCCGGCCGGCATCGACGGGATCGCGTCGCCGAGGGCGACGACGAGGGCGACGACGACGCCCAGGGCCGCGAAGGATGGATGGCCCGCGGCCTCGAGGAGCCGGAATGCCTCACGGGCCCCGATCCCGACGGCCAGCGCGACCACGGCGACGACCCACGGCCCGCCGAGCCAGAGGATGACGAGGAGCGGCGGGACGAGGAGCGCGGCGCTCCGCGCGCGATCGCGGAGCATGCCGTCCCTAGCGACCGAACCGGCGCTGGCGCGAGGCGTACTCCTGGAGCGCCGCGTCGAGGTCGGCGGCACCGAAGTCGGGCCAGAGGGTGTCGGTCGTGACCAGCTCGGCGTAGGCCGACTGCCAGATGAGGAAGTTCGAGAGGCGCTGCTCGCCGCCGGTCCGGATGACGAGATCGGGGTCCGGCGAGCCGGCCGTGTAGAGCGCGCCGGCGATCAGCGCCTCATCGACAGCATCGGGGGTGACCCCCGATGCGACGATCGAGCGGACCGCATCGACGAGCTCGGTTCGGCCGGCGTAGTTGAAGGCGATGTTGAGGAGCATCTCGGTGCCGTCCGAGGTCGCCGCCAGGGCGTCGTCGATCGAGGCCCGCGTCTCCTGGGGCAGCTCGTTCGTCCGGCCGATCATCCGGACGCGGACGCCCTGCGCCCTCAGCTCCTGCGTCTCGTTGCGGATCGCCGCCTCGAGGAGGCCGAAGAGGCCGATCACCTCGTCGTCGCTGCGCGCCCAGTTCTCGCGGCTGAAGGCATACAGGGTCAGGACGCGGAGACCCCGACGGCGTGCGTGGCGAAGGACTTCGCGAATCGCCTCGACCCCGGCCGGATGGCCCTCGAGCTCGTCGAGGCCGCGCTGGCGCGCCCAGCGGCGGTTGCCGTCCATGATGATCGCGACGTGGCCGGGCAGGTCCGTCCGGGGCGCGACCGGCGGGAGATCGGCCGGGCGACCCTCGTCGAGCGATCCGCCCGAGCCGTGGGCCGCGGGCGGCGCGTCGGTCGGCCGGACGAGGGGTGCGCGCGTCACTAGACCTCCAGGACCTCCTGTTCCTTCGTCGCACCGACGCGGTCGACCTCGGCGATGTGACGGTCGGTCGCCTTCTGGATCGCCTCCTGGACGCGGTGGGCATCATCGGTCCCGACCTCGCCGTCCCGCTCCGCCTTCTTGAGCTGGTCGGAGGCCTCGCGGCGGAGGTTGCGGATCTCGACCCGGGCCTCCTCCATGCGCTTGTGGACGACCTTCACGAGGTCGCGCCGCCGCTCTTCCGTGAGCTGCGGGATGTTCAGCCGGACGACGGTCCCGTCGACGTTCGGGGTGAGGCCCACGTCGCTCTTGAGGATCGCCTTCTCGATGGCGCCCAGGACGCTCCGGTCCCACGGCTGGATCACGATCTGGTGGGACTCCGGGATGCTGATGCCGGCCAGCTGGTTGAGCGGCGTCTGGGTCCCGTAGTAGTCGACGTGGATCCGCTCCACGAGGCTCGTCGAGGCCCGGCCCGTCCGGATCCCCTGGAAGTCGCGCTCCATGGCCTCGACGGCGCGGGCCATCTTGTGATCGACAGTGGCGACGATGTCGTTGCTCATGCCTGCCCGCCTCCCGAGGTCGGCGCCGTGATCAGGGTCCCCACCGGCTCCCCGAGGGCGACCCGGGCGATGTTGTCCGGCCGATTCAGGTCGAAGACCACGATCGGCAGGTCATTCTCCATGCACAGCGAGACGGCTGCAGCATCCATGACCTTCAGCTGGTCGCGGAGGAGGTCGGCGTACACCAGCCGGTCGTAGCGCCGGGCTGCCGGGTTCTTGAGGGGATCGGCATCGTAGACGCCGTCGACCCGCGTGGCCTTGAGGAGGACCTCGGCGCCGATCTCGACCGCCCGCAGGGCCGCGGCCGTGTCGGTCGTGAAGTAGGGATTGCCGGTCCCGGCCACAAAGATCGCGACCCGGCCCTTCTCGAGGTGCCGCACCGCCCGGCGCCGGATGTAGGGCTCGGCGATCTCGTTCATGGCGATGGCGCTCATGACCCGGACCGGGATCCCGGCCCGCTCGACGGCGTCCTGGAGGGCGAGGCCGTTCATGACCGTGGCCAGCATGCCGATGTAGTCGCCCGTCGCCCGGTCCATGCCCGCGGCCGAGGCGGCCAGGCCGCGGAAGATGTTGCCGCCCCCGACGACGATCCCGACCTGGACGCCCGTCGCGTGGACCGTCGCGATCTGGCGGGCGATGAAGGCGCAGAAGGCCGGATCGACGCCATAGCTGCGATCGCCGAGGAGCGCCTCCCCGGACAGCTTGAGGAGGATCCGGCCGTAGCGCGGCATGGAGCCGTCGTGGCCGTCCGTCACAGGTCCTCCCCGAGCGCGTAGCGGACGAACCGCCGCACCCGGATGTTCTCGCCGATCGTCGCGATCTTCTCGGTCACGAGGTCGCGGACCGCCCGCTCCTCGTCCCGGAAGGGCTGCTCGAGGAGGCAGACTTCCCGATACCACTTCTTCAGCTGGCCGTCGACGATCTTCTCCCGGATCTCGGCCGGCTTCGACGCCGCCGTCGGATCCAGGGCCAGCTCCGCCTTCTTGCGTTCGAGGTCGGCGGCGGGGATGCCCTCGATGTCGACATACAGGGGGGCCAGGCCGGCGACCTGGATCGCGAGGTCGCGGACGAGCTTCTGGAACTCGTCGTTCCGGGCCACGAAGTCGGTCTCGCAGTTGACTTCGATCAGGACGCCGACGCGA
>JACQEH010000003.1 GCA_016200675.1 Chloroflexota bacterium
ACGTGGCCGCCGGCCAGGCGGGCACGTAGCCGTTTGAACGCCCGGACGTGGGCCGGTGCCGCCGACTACGATCTCCACGATGTACGTCGTGATCCTGGCCGGTGGCGGCGGCACCCGACTCTGGCCCCTCAGCCGACCCGAGTCCCCCAAGCCGTTCCTGCCCCTGCTCGACACCCGATCGCTCCTCCAGCGGACGGTCGACCGGGTCCGGGACCATGCGGGGCTCGAGATCGCGACGCCCGACGTCACGGTCGTGACCGACCGACGCTACTGGAACCTCGTCCGGGCCCAGTGCCCGGGGATCCGGGTCATCGCCGAGCCGGCCGGCCGGAACACCGCCGCGGCGATCGCCCTCGCGACGATCCTGGTCGAGCGTCCGGACGACGAGGTCATGGTCGTCCTGCCGGCCGACCAGACCATCGAACGGGAGGAGGTCTTCCGCGGTGTGCTGGTGAAGGCCGCAAGCCTGGCGGAAGGCGCGTTCGAGATCGAAGCGCCACTCGTGACGCTCGGCATCCAGGTCGATCGGGCGGCCACGGAATACGGTTACCTCGTGCCACGCGTCGACGACGGTGCCACGATCGACCGCCTCCAGGCGTATCCGCTCCGAGCCTTCGAGGAGAAGCCGACTCGGGACCGCGCGGAGGCGCTGCGGCGCGAACCGGGCGTCGCCTGGAACGCGGGCATGTTCCTCTGGCGGCGCCGGACGATCCGTGAAGCGCTGGAGCGATTCACGGGGCTCATCACCCTCCTCGCTCCGGTCGTCCACAGCGAATCGGGGCTGGATGCGGCCTACGACCAGCTCCGTCCGATCTCCATCGACCACGCCGTGATGGAGGGCGCGGCGAGCGATCGCCGCGTGGTGATGGCAGCGATGGATGTCGGCTGGAGTGACCTGGGCAGCTGGTCGGCGCTCCTCGGGGCGATCGGCGCGTCCGGAATCGGCCACGTCGTGCCGGCCAACGAGCCGGCCGAGGCGCATGCCGCGGACCTCGTCATCGAGCGCGTCGATGGTCGTCTCGTCGTCACGGCGGGCCCGCGCGGTATCCTCGCCGCCACGCCGACTGCACTCCTCCGTTCAGCTGCGGGGGATCGCGAGGCGGTCGAAGCGCTCGTGGATCGCGTGCGCCGCTGGGAGGAGTCATCGTGACCGAGGCACCCGCCGTCACCCGCATCGTCTTCGGCACGGACGGCTGGCGGGCGCGGATCGCCGAGGACTACACGTTCGAGAACGTCCGCCGCTGCGCCGACGGCGTCGCCCGCTACGTCGTCGCCAAGGGCGAGCAGGCCAAGGGCGTCGTCATCGCCTACGACCGGCGGTTCGCCTCCGAGCACTTCGCGATGGCCACGGCGGAGATCCTCCTGGCCCATGACATCCCGGTCGCCTTCGCCGCGCAGGCCGTGCCGACCCAGATGAGCTCCTACGAGGTCCTCGAGCGCGGCGCCTCGGCCGGCATCGTCATTACCGCCAGCCACAACCCATGGACCGACAACGGCTTCAAGGTCAAGTCGCCGTCCGGATCGGCGGCCGGCCCGGACATGCTGAGGGTCATCGAGGGCGGCATTGCCGAGAACGGCGGCGTGGAGCTGCCGCGCCGCCCCTTCGCCGAGGCCGAGGCGGCCGGCCTCGTCGACCGCTTCGATCCCTACGAGGGCTACGTCACGTACGTCCGACGGACGCTCGACCTCGACGCCCTCAAGGCCGCCGATGCCCACGTCCTCGTCGAGCCGATGTGGGGTGCGGGTGCCGGCTGGATCAGCCGGATGCTCGCCGGTGGCCGGATCAAGGTGACCGAGATCCACCAGGAGCGGAACCCCTACTTCGGCGGCGTGAACCCCGAGCCGATCCGGCCCAACGTCGACGAGGCCCTCGGGATGCTCGCGGGCGGCGGCTACGACATGGGCCTCCTCCTCGACGGCGACGCCGATCGGGCGGGCGCGGCCGACGAGCAGGGCACGTTCATCCACCAGCTCGAGGTCACGGGCCTGCTCATGTACTACCTGGCCGAGCATCGCGGCTTCCGCGATCCGGTCGCCAT
>JACQEH010000240.1 GCA_016200675.1 Chloroflexota bacterium
GAGCATCGAGCGTGCGGCCGGCGACTCCCGGATCGCGCCGAGCGGGAGGCCGGTCGAGGCCGTCATGCCCGAGAAGGCGACGAGGAGGGTGAACTTCTCCCACTTGGCGACGCGGACATCCGGCGCGGCCTGGGCCGGGATGCCGCCGCGCTCACAGACGTCGAGGATCGCCCGCACCCGCTCGGTGGGCTCCCCGCCGGACCACTCCCCGAAGACGATTCGTCGTGGGCCCGAGACCTCCACGACGCCGGGGCCTCGCACGGCGGCGAGGATATACGCGGATCCACCGAGGACGTGCTCCCAGCCGACCGCTGCCGCGATCTTGCCCTCGTTGTCGACCCCGTTCTGGAGCGAGACGACGGCCGTGCCGCTTCGGATCAGGGGGGCGAGCCGGGCCGCCGCCGTCTCCGTGTCGTACGACTTCACGCAGAAGAGCACGACGTCGACTGGGCCGACCGCGGCGGGATCATCGGTCGCCGACAGGTTGTAGACGGAGGTGCCCTCGGGCGTCACGAGGGTCAGGCCGCGCTCGCGCAGGGCGAGGAGGTTGGCGCCCCTCGCGATCAGGCTGACGTTGGCGCCACCATCGGCCATCCGGGCCCCGTAGTACGCCCCGAGCGCGCCCGCGCCGTGGACGGCGACCCGCATCCCGACCGACCCTCGAGGCTGATCAGGCCTCGCGGAAGGGCTTCCGCCAGTCCGGAGCCGGGAACGGGTTGGCGAAGTAGTCGGTCTGGTGGTTGACCTTGCCTTCGGCGTTGAACTCGACGATGGAGATGGAGCTCACGGGCGTCCCATCGCCGTAGTCGATGGTGCTTTCGATGACCCACGCCTGGCCGGGCTTGAGGATGCGCCGCAGGCTCGCCGTTGGCGCGGTTCCCGTGCTCCCGGAGTAGCGCTGGTTCATCGCCGCGATGTTGTCCTTGCCCCGGAAGACCTCGCCGGACTGGGGGTACTCCTGGACCACGTCGTCGGCGGTGATCGCCTGGAGCTCCCTGCCGTAGGTCTCCAGGTCGCCGGTCTCGAAGACTTCCCTGATGCGCGCCACCATCTCGTCGTCGTTCACTTGAACCTCCAGCCGATTGGGACGCGGAGACGACCGCGAAGGGACGGTCAGCCTACACCCGCTCGAAGGCCGCGGCCACCGAGCCGCCACCGCCGAGGCAGAGGGTGGCGAGACCGTACCGACCCTCGCGCCGCCGGAGCTCGTGGAGGAGGGTCGCCACGATGCGCGCCCCCGAGGCGCCGATGGGGTGGCCGAGGGCGATCGCGCCGCCGTTGACGTTCACCCGGGACCAGTCGAAGCCGAGCGCCCGGCCGTCGGCGAGGGCCTGGGCCGCGAATGCCTCGTTGATCTCGATCAGGTCGAAATCGCCGATCGCCAGCCCGGTCTTCTCGAGGAGCTTCCGAACGCCCTCGATCGGGGCGAGGAAGAGCCACTTCGGGGCGACCTCCGCCTGGGCATAGCCGACGATCCGGGCGAGGGGCCTCAGCCCCAGGCGTTCGACTGCCCGCTCCGACGCGATCACGGTCGCCGCGGCGCCGTCGGTGATCCCCGGGGCGTTGCCGGCGGTGACCGTCCCGTTCTCCGCGTCGCCGCGGTCCTCGCTGCCCGGCAGGGCGAAGACGGGCTTCAGGCGGGCGAGGGCCTCGGCGCTCGTGTCGCGGCGCGGTCCCTCGTCGGTATCGACCAGAATCTCGCGGCCCCTGGCGTCGCGGATCGCGACCGGCGCCATCTCGTCGGCGAAGCGGCCGGCGTCGATGGCAGCGATCGCCCGGCGATGGCTGTCGAGGGCGAAGGCGTCCTGGTCCTCGCGGCTGACGTGGTCCCGGATCGCCACCCGCTCGGCGTGGGTGCCCATGTGGCAGTCCTCGATGGCGCACCACAGCCCGTCGTGGACCGTGGCGTCGACGAGGGCCGCATCGCCGAGGCGCAGCCCGAAGCGGGCGCCGGGTAGCAGGTACGGCGCCCCGTTCATGGACTCCATGCCGCCCGCGACGGCGACGTCGGCGTCGCCGGCCCGGATCTCGGCGGCGGCCAGCATGATCGCCTTGAGGCCCGAGCCGCAGACGCGGTTGATCGTGGTGGCCGAGGTCGTCTCGGCGAGCCCGGCGCGCAGGGCTGCCTGGCGAGCCGGTGCCTGGCCGGCGCCGGCTTGCAGGACCTGGCCCATGAGGACCTCGTCGATCGACGTGCCCTCGGGCAGGCCCGCCCGCTCGACCGCGGCCCGGATCGCCACGCCCCCGAGCTCGACCGCCGGGACCCCGGCCAGCGTGCCCCCGAACTTGCCGATGGGCGTCCGAGCGGCGCTGACGACGTAGACGCGGCCGTTCGGGCCGTTCGTGGACACGCGCCCGGGGCTCATCGACCGAATCTACAGCAGCGCCAGCTCCGGGCGGGCCGCGGTGCACCGCACTGGAACGATGCCGGCCTCCTGGAAGGCCAGGTCGTGCTCGAACTTCTGGCCGACGACGAGGAGCCTGACCCGGTCATCCGCGGCTCTACGCAAGGACGGCCTTGACGATCGCGTCGACGTGCTCCTTCTTGGGGACGACCAAAAGGGTCGTGACCATCCCGAACATCCCGGACGATCCTTCGACATGGGGCAGGATGTGGCAGTGGAAAGCCCAGACGCCGGGCCGATCCAGGGTGATGAGGGCGTCGTAGCGTTCGCCCGGATTGACCCCGAGCGTGTCGCAGTCGAAGGCCGCACCGCCGAGCGGATAGCCGTCGCGGGCGACGATTCGCATCCTGTAGCCGTGGCTGTGCCACGGATGCATCATCACGCCCTCGTTCATGAAGCGGACGAGGACCTTCTCGCCGACTGCTCCCAGGACCGGCACGGTGGCCGGGAAGCCGTGGCCGTTGATGGTGAAGCCGCCGAGGACGTCGTTCGAGATCCACGTGTACTCGCGATCGGCCTTCACCTTGTCGACCTTCGGGTCGACGATGAAGGGGCCCAGCAGCCCCCGGCCGACCTGGTCGGTGGCGTTGTGATGAGAGTGGTACATCAGCGAGCCCGGCCGGCTGGCCGTGAACTCATAAGTGTACGTCTCGCCCGGGGCAAACGGCTTCTGTGTCACGAACGGCACGCCGTCCTGGAAGAAGTCCTCGAACTCGACACCGTGGAAGTGGACCCCGGTCGTCTCGTCGAGGTTGTTGGTGAAGATGGCCCGGACCCTGTCACCCTCGGTGACCCGGATGGTGGGGCCCGGCCACTGCTTGTTGTAGCCGAGGGCGGCGACCGGCGGCTTCATCTCGTCGATCTTCTGGCTGATCTTGTCGATCGTCAGCCGGAAGACCTTGACGCCGCCGTCCAGCTCCGGCTTGAGGGGTGAGACAGCATCGGTCAGGAAGAGGTTCGGGACCTGGGCGAAGGCCGGCTTCTGGCTCAGCTCCGGGTAGTTCTCGCCCGCCCCGAGGATGTCCGCGAGCTTGGCGAAGGCCGCGTCGCCGTAGATGCCCTTGAGCGCCGGAGCAAGGTTCCCGATGTAGCGACGAACCACCTGTCGGGCGTCGATGTCGTGCTGGGTCCAGCCGGCTGGGATGTTCGCGGACGGGACGGCCGAGGTGGCCGGCGAGCCCGACGCCGGGGCCGACGCGGCTGCCGAGGCCGCGGCGCTCGGGGCTGGCGAGCCACCGGCCGGCGGCTGGCTCAGCACCGGGCCGTAGGTCCAGCCAGGGGGCGCGGCCGACGGGGCACAGGCAGCCAGGGTCGCGGCCATGATTCCGCCGCCCGCCAGGGCGGCACCACGGAGGAAGCCGCGGCGGGAGAAGTCGGTCGGGATCTGGGCCTGGCGTGCGTCGTGGCTCGGCGATGGTATGGACGCGCCCGCCGTCGGATGCGAGGCGCCCTGGGAGTCCAGGGACATCGGAATTCTCCTCCGCAGGATGTGACGGGACACTGGCTCGAGGCGGCCACCTTCCCCGCTCCGAGGCTACAACGTGGGCTCGACTGCCCGGAGGGACGAAGGTCCCCAACGCCCGTGCCGTTCAGCCCGGCGGCCGGTCTGGAAGGTTCCCGACGGGGTTCAAGAGGCCACCGGCGCCTCGCTCAACTGGGGTCAACCCGTCGCTCGGCGCGAGTCACCTCAGGCCCGAGCGCGGCCGAGGACGGCGTCGGCGACGATGAGCCGGTGCACCTGGTTGGTGCCCTCGTAGATCTGGGCCCCCTTGGCGTCGCGCATGAGGCGCTCGACGCCCGTCTCGCGGGAGTAGCCGCTGCCGCCGAAGAGCTGGACGGCGTCGGTTGCGACCTTCATCGCCGCGTCGGAGGCGCTCCATTTGGCGAGCGATGACAGCTCGCCGATCGGCTCGCCGCGATCCTTGGCCCGGGCCGCCTCGTGGGTGATCGCGCGGGCCGCGGCCACCTCGCGGGCCATCTCGGCCAGCATGAAGCGGAGGCCCTGGAGCTCGGCCAGCGGCGCCCCGAAGGCGGTTCGCTGGTGGAGGTAGGCCGCCGCCTGCTCGAGGGCCGAGCGGCCGATCCCCACGCAGGCGGCGGCGATCGAGATGCGGCCCTCGGCCAGCGCCGACAGGGCGATCCGATAGCCCTGTCCCTCGGCGCCGAGGCGGCGCGCCGCGGGGATCACGGCGCCGTCGAATATGAGCTCCGCTGCCGGGCACGACCGGATACCCATCTTCCGCTCGTGGGCACCGAACCTGAACCCCGGCGTCCCCTTCTCCACGAGGAAGGCCGTGATGCCCGTCGAGCCCTTCGCCGGATCGATCGTGGCGAAGACGAGGTAGCGATCGGCCTCCGGCGCGTTCGAGATCCAGATCTTGGTCCCGTGGAGGCGGTACGCGGCAACGTCGGCGGCCGGCGCCCCTGGGGCGAGCTCCGCACCATCGGCGCCCAGCCGGACTGCCAGGGACCGCAGGGCGGCCGCATCGCTGCCGCCCGAGGGCTCGGTCAGGCAGAACGCGCCGAGGGCCTCGCCGGTCAGCATCGGCCCCAGCCAGTCGACGTGCTGGTCCGGCGTGCCGTAGGTCACGACGGGAAACTGGCTCAGGATGTGGACGGAAAGCGTCACGGCCGTGGCCATGTCGGCCGCCCCGAGCTCCTCCATGACCAGGGCCCAGCCGAGGTAGCTGAAGCCGGCCCCGCCGACGGCCTCCGGCAGCGGGGCGGCGGTCAGGCCGAGGTCCCCCATCTTCGCGAAGATCGAGCGATCGAAGCGTTCGGCCTCGTCGCGCTCGGCGGCGGTCGGGGCGACGTCGCGCTGGGCGAACGCGCACGCGGTGTCGCGAAGGAGGCGCTCCTCCGCGGTCAGCCCACCGGCGCCGGAAGGGTCCGGAGTCGCGGCCATGCCGTCAGCCGCGCGGGTAGGTGTAGAACCCGCGGCCCGTCTTCTGCCCCAGGTGGCCGGCGGCAACGAGGTCCTCGAGCACCTTCGGCGGCCTGAAGTGCTCCTGACCGAAGCCCTCGTGGAGGACCTTCATGACGTTCAGGCAGACGTCGAGGCCGATGAAGTCGGACAGCTCCAGGGGGCCCATCGGGTGGTTGAGCCCGACGCGGGCTCCCGTGTCGATGTCCTCGGCCGTGCCGGTCCCGTCCTCGAGGGCGTGCATGGCTTCCGCCAGGAGCGGCATGAGGATGCGGTTCACGATGAAGCCGGGCCGGTCGGCGGAGACGATGAGCTGCTTGCCGAGCTCGGCGGTCAGCTCGCGGATGGCGCCTTCCGTGGCATCCGTGGTGGCGGCGCCGCGGATCAGCTCGACAAGCGGCATGACGGGCACGGGGCTGAAGAAGTGCATCCCCACGAACCGCTCGCGGCGGACCGGAGAGACCGCGGCGGCGAGCGCGTCGATCGAGATCGAGCTCGTGTTCGAGGCGAAGATCGCGGCCGAAGGCGCCCGCTCGTCGAGCTCCCGCCAGAGCGCCGTCTTGATGGCGAGATCCTCGAAGACCGCTTCGACCACCAGGTCGGCATCCCGGACGAGGCCGATGTCCGAGGTGGCCGTCACCCGCTCCAGGATCGCGTCACGGGCGACCTGATCGATCCGGCCCTTCGCGACCGCGCGGTCGAGGTTGGCGGCGATGCGCGCGCGGCCCGCGTCGGCGCGCGCGCCGTCTGGCTCGTAGAGGACGACCACCTTGCCGATCGCCGCGTGGACCTGGCCGATCCCGTGGCCCATGAGGCCGGCGCCGGCGACGAACACTCGCTGGATTGGCATGTCGACAGCCTAGCGCCCGCGCCGCTGGCGAGTCATCGGCTCACCCGCGCAGGCTCCCCAGAAGCCGGTCGACGGCCGCGAAGGGATCGAGCTCGTGGTCGGCGACGGCCCGCAGGACGGCCTCGGTGCCGGCGCGCCGTTCCGGGCCGGAGAGCTCGGCCCGCATCCGGTCCTCGAGGATCGCCCAGACCTGCGCCTCCGCCCGCGCCAGCCGCGCGGCGGCGACCGAGGAATCCCGCCCCGCTGCCCGGTGGCGGTCGAGCGAGGCGAGCAGCTCCGGGATCCCGCCGCCCGTCGTCGCCGTGGTCACCAGCACTTCGGGCTGCTTGGGACGCGGTCGCGGGTCGGGCGCGGGGGCCGGCGACGCGGCCCGGTCGACGACTTCGGAGCCGGCCGCAACGGAGCCGGCCGCCCCGGAGCCGGCCACGGTGGAGCCGGCCGGCCCATGGTGGGCGCGGTCGGCGGCACCGACGCGGGCGACGGCGACCAGCATGGCCCGGAGCTGTGAGGCCGTCCGCTGGGCACCGGGCCGGTCACCCTTGTTGACGACGACGATGTCGGCGACCTCCAGCAGGCCGGCCTTGATCGCCTGGATCTCGTCGCCCATCTCGGGCGCCTCCAGGACCACGGTCGTGTCGGCCGCCGCGGCAACCTCGACCTCGCTCTGGCCGGTTCCGACCGTCTCGAGGAGGACGAGGTCGAAGCCGCAGGCATCGAGGACGGAGGCGGCCGCCGCCGACGTCGAGGCCAGCCCGCCCGCATGGCCGCGCGAGGCCATGGAGCGGATGAAGACGTCCCGGTCGGAGGCGTACGCCTGCATCCGAACGCGATCGCCGAGGAGCGCGCCACCGGTGATGGGGCTAGACGGATCAACGGCCACGACGCCAACGCTGCGGCCGGCCTTCCGGGCCTCGGCGATGAGGGCCGCGACGAGCGTCGACTTGCCCGCCCCGGGCGCCCCGGTGATCCCCACCAGGTGGGCCGCCCCAGCCATGGGATACAGGCGCCGGAGGGCCGCCTCGGCCACCGCCGAGCGATTCTCGATGGCCGTCAGGAGCCGGGCGAGGGCCCGCCGGTCGCCGGTCGTCGCGGCGTCGGTCAGCTCCCGGGCGCGCTCCGCGGGATCGGGCGTCTGGACGCCGCTGGCGCCCACGTCAGGCGCGGGGGCGGGCGTTGGCGCGGAGGTACCCGGCGACCTCGGCGATGGTGGTCCCGGGGCCGAAGATCCCGGAGACACCGGCCTCCCGCAGCTCGGCGGCATCGTCGTCGGGAATGATCCCGCCGACCACGACCATGACGTCGTCGAGGCCCTCGGCCGTCAGGAGCGCGCAGATCCGGGGCACGAGCGTCATGTGCGCGCCCGACAGGATCGACAGGCCGACGACATCGACGTCCTCCTGGAGGGCCGCCGTGGCGACCATCTCGGGCGTCTGGCGGAGGCCCGTGTAAACGACCTCGAATCCCTCGTCGCGCAGCCCGCGGGCCAGGACCTTGGCGCCCCGATCGTGGCCGTCGAGGCCGGGCTTGGCGATGAGCACCTTGATGGGTCGGTCCGTCATGGCGCGATTGTAGGCGCGGCCCGGGCCGGCGGCGCCTTTCGGCGGTGGCGCCCGGCGGTGGCGCCCGGGGAGCGGCTCCCCCAGGGAGGCGCTCCCCCGGGTGGGCTCTCCGGGGTGGCTTCCCGCGTCGCCTACGCGCCCGGCGGCCTGCGGTCGAGGTGGCTGAAGAACTCGGCCCTGGTCCGATCCCGGGTCCGGAAGAGCCCGAGGACCGAGGAGGTCGTCATGATCGTCCCCGGCTTGCGGATGCCGCGCATCACGGCGCACAGGTGGTTGGCCTCGACGACGACGCCGACGCCCTGGGGGTGGAGCCGGTCGTTCAGGAAGTCGGCGATCTGCTGGGTCATCCGCTCCTGGATCTGGAGGCGGCGGGCGTACATCTCCACGATCCGCGGGATCTTCGAGAGGCCGATGACCCGGCCCTTCGGGATGTACGCGACCGAGGCGGTCCCGAAGAAGGGCAGGAGGTGGTGCTCGCAGAGCGAGTAGAAGGGGATGTCCTTGACGACGACCATCTCCGAGTAGCCAACCTCGAAGATGGCGTGGTTGACAAGCCGCTCGGGATCGACGTGGTAGCCGGCGGTCAGCTCGGCGTACATGCGGTGGACGCGATCCGGGGTCCCGAGGAGCCCGTCACGGTTGGGGTCCTCGCCGATCTCGACCAGGATGTCCCGGACGGCCTCCTCGACGCGACCGTTGGGCGGGCCGTTGACGCCGCGGGCGGCGCTGCCCTCGATGGGCGCGGCGAGGGCCGCGTCCGCCGATTCCCCGATCTCGGTCTCGATCTCGGCCACGAGCTTCCGCACGTGGTCCGGCAGGCGATCGGTCATGCCGACGCCCCTGCGACCGGCGCGGCCGGGGCCGCGCCGGCGGGAGCGGACTCCTCCGCGGAGGCCGGATCATGCGGCCGGCCATCGGCACCCCAAAGCCATGCCCGAGCGTTCCGGCCGAGGTGGGGCCGGTAGTACCCGCCCTCCTGGAGGATGACCAGGCGCCGGCCGAGGGCCGCGACGCGCCGCCCGATCTCGTGATAGCCCGCCGTCGTGAGGGCGAACGTGCCGATGGGATCGAGGCGGTAGGTGTCGAAGCCCAGGGAGACCACGACGATCGAGCCGCCCGTGCGACCGATGGCGTCGAGGGCGCGGTCGACGGCCTCGAGGTACGCCGCGTCGCCGGTCCCGGCCGCCATCGGCTGGTTGAAGTTCGCCCCGGCACCGGGTCCCTCGCCGGTCTCGTCCGCATGGCCCAGGAAGAACGGGTAGAGATCCATGGGGTCGGCGTGGATCGAGGCGTAGAAGACGTCGCCGCGGCGCCAGAAGATCTGCTGCGTCCCGTTGCCATGGTGGACGTCGACGTCGAGGATCGCGACGGGCTCGCCCGTCCGCCGGGTGATGGCCTCGGCCGCGATCGCCGCGTTGTTGAAGAAGCAGTAGCCGCCGGCCATGGCCCGGGCCGCGTGATGGCCGGGCGGGCGGCAGAGGCCGTAGACCCGCTGCTCTCCTCCCTCGACGACGAGATCGGCGGCCGTCAGGGCGACGTCGACCGCCCAGCGGGCGGCCTGGTACGTGCCGGCCACGAGGGGGTTGCTCGAGTCGAGGCCCCACCAGCCGGTCCGGCCTCCCACGGCCCGGGGCTCGCGGAGGCGGGCGAGGGCCGCCTCGCTCATGCCCTCGAACATCGCCCGCGAGGGGTACGTGTCGGCGACGAGGAAGTCGCGGTCGATCCGCTCCCGCTGGGCCTGGGTCCAGGCTTCCTCCAAGAAGCGGACCAGGCCCGGGTCGTGGACCGCATGGATGGGATCGAGGCCGTGCTCGGTCGGCTCGACGATCTCAAACCCGCCGTCGTCCTCGAGCGCCTCGCGGATCAGCTCGGCGCGCTCGGCCACCTCGTTGGCCGGGATCGCGATGCCCAGGTACGTCTCGTGACCGACGTCGTGGGCCTGGTGGCGGGGCGTGTAGACGACCTTCATGGGCCTCGCATCCTACCCGCTCGGCGTCGGCCGGGCCGTCGTCCTCGACGGCGGGCTACGATGGCATCGATGGCCAGGAAGGAGCGTGGATCGCGGCGGGCCCATGGACCGACGTCCGACGGCTTCGCTCGCCTCGTCGAGCACGCCATCGCCTCCATTCCCGAACCGTTCAGTGAGGCCCTGGGCGAGGTGGCGATCGTCATCGACGACTGGCCGACCGACGAGCAACTCCTGGACAACGGCCTGTCCCTGGACGACGACCTCTATGGCCTGTACGAGGGCGTCCCCCGGACCGAGTTCAACGCCGACTGGCTGATGGTCCCGAACCGGATCACCCTCTTCCGGATGCCCCTCCAGGAAGACTTTCCGGAGCCCGCCGAGCTCGCCGAAGAGGTCCGGATCACGGTCATCCACGAGCTTGCCCATCACCTCGGAATCGACGACGACCGGCTGGAGGAGCTCGGCGTCGGCTGATCGAAGCCCCCGCCGCAAGGTCGGCGCTTTCCGCCCCGCGGAGGTCACAGCAGGCGTGGGAATCCAGCTGGCGGCGGCAGTTGCCCTCGTTGCTGGTCCGGGAGTCCGGTCGGCCGTCCCCGGCGCGATGGCGCCGGCCGGTCGAGCGGTCTGGACTGGCCCCCCAATCCAGTGGCCGCCGCATCGCCCGGCACAGGCTGGACCTGCAGTCAAGCCACCGGGGCCGTGGTCGCGGTCGCGGACCACCCTGAGACCAGCGGGCCAGCGCGGGCCATCAGCTCGCCCAGCCGGGCGACGTCGACGTTCCCACCGGACAGGAGGACCGCGACCGTGTCGCCGTCGCGCAGTCGGATCCGGCCGGCGAGGGTCGCTGCGAGGGCCGCCGCGCCGGCCGGTTCCAGGACCTGCTTCATCCGTTCGGCCGCGAACCGCAGGCCGCCGAGGATGAGCTCGTCGTCGATGAGGACCACCTCGTCGACCAGGGCCTGGACCATGGCCAGGGTCAGCTCGCCCGCGTACGGGGCGTTGAGCCCGTCGGCCGCGGAGCGGGGCTGGATGGCAACGGGCCGGCCGGCCTCGAGCGCCCGGTGGAGGGCATCGCTCGTGTCGGGCTCCACCCCGACGATCCGGGCCGAGGACCGTAGCCCCCGCACGGCGGCCGCGATCCCGGAGATGAGCCCGCCCCCGCCGATCCCCACGACGACGACGTCGACGTCGGGCAGGTCCTCGACGATCTCGAGGCCGGCGCTGCCGTGGCCCGCGACGACACGACGGTCGTCGAAGGGATGGCAGAAGACCAGGCCCTCCTCGTCCTTGATGCGGTCGACGGCCGCGAATGTCTCCTCCATCCGGCCGCCTTCGAGGACCACCCGCGCTCCGTAGCGGGCGGCCGCCCGTGCCTTGGATGGATTCGCCGCCGCGGGCATGACCACCGTGACCGGCACCCCGAGGGCGCTGCCGGCGTAGGCATAGCCCTGCGCGGCGTTGCCGGCCGAGACGGTGATGATCCCGCGCTCCCGCTCCGCGGCCGAGAGGGCGGCCACGCGGGCGGCCATCCCCCGGGGCTTGAAGGAGCCGGTCTTCTGGAGGTGCTCGGCCTTGAGGAAGACTCGATCGCCCGCGAGGCGCACGCCGGTCGTCTCGGCGACCATGCGGGCCGCGGCCGCCGAGCTCAGGAGCGGCGTCCGATGGACGCGGCCGGCGATGAC
>JACQEH010000241.1 GCA_016200675.1 Chloroflexota bacterium
ACGATCCTCTACCACGACGTGGCGCGAGTCGATCGAGCGGTCGAGGAGGCGTTCGGCGCCCGGTTCGTGGCCCTCGACGAGCTCCTCGGAGCAGCCGACTTCGTGACCCTCCACGTCAACCTCACGCCGGAGACGCGGCACCTCATGAATGTCGAGCGCCTGCGATCGATGAAGCCGAGCGCCGTGCTGGTGAACACGTCACGGGGTCCGGTCGTCGATCCCCGGGCGCTCTTCGAGGCCCTCCGCGACGGCGTGATCTTCGGGGCGGCCCTGGACGTGACCGATCCGGAACCGATCCCGGCCGACGATCCGCTGCTCGGCCTCGACAACTGCCTGGTCGTGCCTCATATCGCGTCCGCGTCGCGGGCGACGCGCGGGAAGATGGCCGCGATGGCCGCCGCGAACCTCCTGGCGGGCATTCGCGGGGAGCGCCTGCCGACACCCGTGAACCCAGAGGTCTACGGACGGGGGTAGGCCCGCTTCGGCGCCCGCGGCGGGACACCTCGCCAGGGCGGCTCAGGGGGCGGAACGGGTCCGGTGGCGACGCTCGGCGTCGAGTTGCCGCTCGGCGGCCTCGAGCGCGGCTGCGGTGCCCTGGGCGGGATCGAGGAGGGCCCAGCCGATGGCGACACGCAGGGAGACCTCGCCCGCGTCGAGCCAGCGATCGCACTCGGATCGCACGCGCTCGGCGAAGTTGATCGCCTTGATGTCGTCGGTCTCGGGCAGGAGGACGCCGAACCGGCCGCGCCCGAGCTGCGTGCAACGGTCGGATGCTCGGGCCTGAGCGGCGAGGGCCCGGGCGGTGGCGTTGACCAGTCGTCTGCCGGCAGCCTCGCCGAGTCGATCGGTGAACCGCTCGAAGCCGTCAAGCTCGACGAGGATGACCGTGGCCGGCCGGTGATAGCGCCTCGAACGGACAACCTCATCGTCGACCGCGTGGCGCCATGCGATCGGCGAACCGAGCTCGATCGGTGGCGGCGCATCCTCGATCGCTTGGGGATCGTCGGCGGCAGAGAAGCCGTTCGCAGCGTCGTCATCGTCGCCCACGACGGCGGGCGCCGCCCCAGAGGTGTGGACGGTCGTGGAGCCGAAGGCCATCGACGTGCCGGCGCCATCGCCCATCGGGCGCGCCGGGCCATCCGGTGCGCCTCCTGCGATGACCACGCGCTCGAGCCTGTCCACGATGTCGTTCGAGGCGCTGGCCGGTCCCCCCGCGGCCTCACGTGCGAAGTCAGGCCTGGGCCGTCGGCCGCGCGAGTTGCGGATGGCGACGAGGGCGAGCCCGATCAGGACCGCGTTCACCAAGATCGCGATGAAGATGATCGTCATGAGCTGCTGACTTGTCACCGACGGCCTCAAGCGCGCTGCCGGAAGTCCGGCACCTCGAACATTCGGGGCCGGACCCGGCGCCGACGATGGTACGGAGGTCCCCCGGACCACTAGCCGTTTTCCCCAGTCAACGCCCTGCTCGGTGCTCGCTGCCCATTGCGGACGCGTCGCCGCTCCTCTTCGCTCCCGGGCGGTTGATGCATTGGTGGGCGCGCGGACGAAGGTCATCGCCTGACCCATCGTGGCGGGCGGGTGACGCCGCCGGTCTCACTCGAAGGGGCGCTCTGGAACGTGATACGGTCCCGGCCGGGCCCGTAGCTCAGCGGCAGAGCAGGGGACTTTTAATCCTCGTGTCGTGGGTTCGAATCCCACCGGGCCCTCAGCCGGCCACGACCGTGGCCGGTCCGTCCAACGCCGTCCGCTACCCAGAGGCCGCCATGGGACAGCAACCCGCCGTCGCGATCGGCGCGATCTCCGCCGGGCCGGGCGCCCGGGCCGCCGGGCTCGTGCGGCTCGAGCTGGGTGCCGACCGGTTCGTCGAGCTGCCGGTCATGGTCGTCAACGGCGCCGCGCCGGGACCGCGGGTGGCGGTGACGGCCGGCATCCACGGCGCCGAGTACGTGTCGATCGCCGCCCTCCGGGAGGTCGTCCGCGACCTCGATCCGGGGCGCATGCGCGGCTCGGTCGTCGCCGTCCTGACGGCCAACCCGGCCGCCTTCGCCGCCCACTCGATCTACGTCAACCCGCTGGACGGGCGGAACCTCAACCGCGTCTTCCCCGGCGCCGCCGACGGCTCCCCGTCCGAGCGGATCGCCGGCTGGATCACCGAGCAGGTCATGACCGGCTCCGACGTCTACGTCGACATGCACTGCGGCGACATGAACGAGGCCCTCGTCTCGTTCACCGGGATCGAGGAGACGGGCGACCCCGCCGTCGACGCCCGGGCGCGGGCCCTGGCCGAGGCCTACGGCCTTCGCTACCTGCTCATCGGGGCCTCGCCGGGTACCACGACGGCGACGGCCGCGGCCCTCGGCATCCCCGCCGTGCTCGGCGAGGTCGGCGGCCAGGGCCGCTGGCCGGCCGATGACGTCGCGCTC
>JACQEH010000252.1 GCA_016200675.1 Chloroflexota bacterium
CGCGATCCGCGGCGCCCCGGAGGCGCGCACCGAGCTCGCTGCGGGCCGCGGCCTGCTCCAGGAGCTCGGTGTGGAAGAGCTCGACCCGGCCCCGGCCTCCGGCCTTGGCCGCGTACATCGCGATGTCCGCGTTGCGAAGGAGATCGTCGGCGCTCTCCTCGCCCGCGCTCGAGAGCGCCACGCCGATGGTCGCGCCAACCTGGGGCAGGCTCCCGTCCAGCTCGATCGGGACTGCCAGGCCGGCGAGTAGCCGCTCGGCCACGAGGATGGCGGCGGCCGGGCCGTCGACCTCCTCGAGCAGGACGGCGAACTCGTCGCCGCCGAGCCGGGCCGCGGTGTCCCCGGGCCGGATGGCCGCCCTGACCCGCTCCGCTACGGCCTGCAGGACCTCGTCGCCGCGGGAATGCCCGAAGCGATCGTTGAGGAGCTTGAAGTGGTCCACGTCGAGGAAGAGCACGGCCGTTCGCTGCGGTCGCCGGCCACGAACCCGGTTGAGGGCATGCGAGACGCGGTCGTGGAAGAGGACGCGATTGGCGAGCCCGGTCAGGGCGTCCCGGAACGCCTGGTGGCGGATCTGGTCGTAGAGACGGGCATTCTCCAGGGAGATCGCGGCCTCACCGGCGAGGAGCTCGGCCAGGGCGATGTCGCGCTCCGAGAAGGCGCCGGACCGGTCGGAGGTCAGCTCGACCGTGCCGATGCTCTCGCCGCGCACGACGAGGGGCAGGATGACGAGGCTCCGCTGGCCGATCTGGCGCAGGTAGCCGACCTCTCGCAGGTCCGCGTTCGGATCGCCGACATCGGCTCGGAATGGCGTGCCGGTCATGAGGACCGCGCGGGTCGCCGGGAAGTCAGCCAGGTCGTAGGCCGCGTCGAGGACGGCCTGCCGTTCCGGCGGATGGTAGGCGTAGGTCAGGAGGCGGTTGTCCGCCCGGTCCCAGGTGCTGAGGGCGCAGTCCGAGGCGCCCGCGGCGGTCGCGATGTGGCGGGCGATGATGCGCCCGACGGCCTGCGGATCGAGCGTCTGGGCGACCTCGCGGGAGAGGGACATGGCCGCCGAGAGCTCGTTCGTGGCCGCGGTCAGCTGGCCACTGGCGTTCCACAGGAAGACATGGAACACGACGTAGGCGATGACGAGGGCCGACGTCGGCAGGAGGACGGCCCAGGGCATGCCCAGGTCGGAGGCCCAGGGCAGGACGGTCGGAACGAGCGCGGCATACATGCCCGACAGGACCCCGGCGACCATCAGGCGGCGAACCACGCGCCGCTCCGCGTAGGCGAGGACGAGGACGGCCGGGATCAGGGCGGCGACGGCCATCGAAGCGCCGATGAGGGGCTCCGCCGTGGCGGCGGCGATGATCGTGACGTTCATCGCGACAGCGGCGCGAAGAGCCAGCGACGGGGCCGGCCGGTGCTCCGAGGTCCGGTACTCGACGAGCATGTAGATGCCGAACGCCAGCCCGATCAGGGCGACCAGGGCAAGCGGGCCGTCCTGGGAGAGAGCGCCATAGGCGAGCCATGCCAGGCTCAGCGGCGCCATCAGGGCGCCCGCGATCCCGATTCCGCGCCGAAGCTGCCGCTGCGGGTGACGGTTGGTCATCGGCGGCAGGCCGGGCACAACGACGGCGAATTCGGGCAGGTCGGCCTCACGTGGTCGGGACGCACGGCGCAACTCTCCCTGCCGCCCGCCGGTCCCGACATCCCCCATTCGGCTGGCCGGCAGTGGTACCCGGCCGCGGATCGGACGACGCGAGCGGCGCCCGAGAGCGCGGCGACGCCGACGTGCCGGATCACGGTCTCGTCCCCGAACGGGACCGTTACCAGCCCGCACGGTGCCGAAGAACGCTCAAGAGCCGCCAACGGCGATCCGACGCGTCGCGCCGCGCGCGCTTCATCCGCTACGCTGTGGCAGCTGTGAGCGCGTACTCGGCGACGTTCCGATGACTTGTCCATCCTGCGGGGCTGTCAACGCGCCCGGCCAGAAGTTCTGCGGCGAATGCGGCACACCCCTCGCCCGGACCTGCCGCGAGTGCGGAACGTCGAACGCGCCGTCACAGCGGTTCTGCGGGGAATGCGGGGCCTCGCTCGAGGCACCGGCGGCACCCGTCGGCGCCGCCCGACAAGCGCCCGTTCCGGCACCCGCAGGCCCTGGGGTCGTGGCGATGCCATCCGCGTCCCCGACCGCCGAGCGTCGGCTCGTGTCGGTCCTCTTCGCCGACCTGGTGGGTTTCACGCCCTTCGCCGAAGAGCGCGACGCCGAGGACGTCCGGGACACCCTGACCCACTACTTCGAGCTCGCCAGCGACGTCATCGGCCGCTACGGCGGGACGGTCGAGAAGTTCATCGGTGATGCGGTCATGGCGGTGTGGGGCACGCCGACCGCTCGCGAGGACGACGCCGAGCGGGCAGTTCGCGCGGCGTTGGACCTGGTCGGCGCGGTCCACGTCCTCTGGCCCGGCATCCAGGCACGCTGCGGGGTCCTGACCGGCGAGGCGGCCGTGACCCTCGGGGCCACGAACCAGGGCATGGTCGCCGGGGACCTCGTCAACACCGCGTCGCGTCTCCAGGCAGCGGCCCCGCCCGGCACGGTCCTGGTCGGCGAGGCGACGCATCGGGCCGCGTCGTCGGCGATCGCCTTCGAACCCGCCGGCGATCAGGTCCTCAAGGGCAAGACCGCGCCGGTCGAGGCGTGGCGGGCCATCCGGGTGGTCGCGGAGCGTGGTGGACGCGGGAGAAGCGACTCGCTCGAGGCGCCGTTCGTCGGCCGCGACGCGGAGCTGCGCCTGCTGAAGGACCTCTTCCACGCGACGGGGCGGGACCGTCGGATCCGCCATATCTCCGTCATCGGGACCGGCGGCGTCGGCAAGAGTCGGCTCGCCTGGGAGTTCGAGAAATACCTCGATGGCATCGCCGAGCGCGTCTGGTGGCACCAGGGCCGCTCTCCCGCCTACGGGGAGGGCGTCACGTTCTGGGCCCTCGGGGAGATGGTCCGGGCCCGCGCGGGCCTGTCCGAGACAGACGACGAGACGGCCACGCGGGCCGGCGTCGCGAAGATGCTGGACCAGCACATGCGCGACGACCCGGATCGCCGATGGGTCGAATCGGCCCTCCTCGAGCTCCTCGGCATTGCCTCCGGCGTGGCTTCGGACGAGCTCTTTGGGGCCTGGCGCACCTTCTTCGAGCGGCTCGCCATGTCCGGGACGACGCTCCTCGTCTTCCAGGACCTCCACTGGGCGGATTCGGGCACGCTCGACTTCATCGACCACCTCGTGGAGTGGGCCCGCGGCGCCCCGATCTTCATCCTGTCGCTGGCCCGGCCCGAGATCCTGAGCAAGCGTCCCGACTGGGGGGCAGCCCAGCGGAGCTTCACGAGCCTCTACCTCGAGCCGCTGAGCGAGGCCTCGATGCGAGAGCTGCTGGCCGGCGTGGTGCCAGGCCTGCCTGCCGCAACGGCCACCGCGATCGTCAACCGGGCCGAAGGCGTGCCGCTGTACGCCATCGAGACGATCCGGATGCTGGTCGCGAACGGCGGCCTGACGGCCGCCGCCGACGGCACCTACCAGGTGACCGGCGACCTGGCCGAGCTGGCCGTGCCCGAAACGCTGACCGCGCTCATCGCCGCCCGCCTCGATGCACTCGAGCCGGCCGATCGGGCGCTCCTCCTCGACGCGGCGGTCCTCGGCCAGAGCTTCACGCCGGCGGGTCTCGCAGCGGTCTCGGGGATGGCCCCCGCCGACCTCGACGGGCGCCTCAAGTCCCTCGTGCGGCGCGAGCTCCTGACGCAGGTCGGCGACCCACGCTCGCCCGAGCGCGGCCAGTTCGGCTTCGTCCAGGCACTCATCCGCGAGGTTGCCTACAACACCCTGGCCAGGAAGGACCGCAAGGTCCGCCACCTCGCGGCTGCGCGCTGGTTCGAATCGATCGGCGAGCCCGAGCTCGCCGGCGCGCTCGCGGGCCACTACCTGGCCGCGCGGGCGAACGCGTCCGAGGGCGCCGAGGCCGACGCCCTCGCGGCCCAGGCCCGCATCGCCCTGAAGGCCGCCGCCGATCGGGCGGCGTCCCTCGGTGCGCATCGGCAGGCCGTCACGTTCTACGAGCAGGCCATCTCGGTCTCCTCGGACCCGGGCGAGCTAGCAGAGCTGCACCACCGGGCCGGCGAGTCGGCGTCCATTGCCGCCGATTTCGACGGGGCCGAGGCGCACCTGACGAGTGCGTTCGACGGCTACGTGGCGCGGGGCGAGAGATCCACCGCGGCGTCCCTCGTGGCGATGCTCGGCCAGTCGCTCCTCAGTGGACGCCGTCTGGAGCGGGCGTTCGTGGTCCTGGAGTCTGGCGCCGCGGACTTCGCGGACCTCGGAGACGATCCGGGCCGCCTCCGGATCGTGA
>JACQEH010000253.1 GCA_016200675.1 Chloroflexota bacterium
CGCCGTCGCCGGGATCGTGGCCCACGGCATCGGGACCGGGGCGACGATCGCCGTCCGCTCGGCGACGTTCTCGGATGTCTTCGGCGGCCCGAACTTCGGGACGATCTTCGGGCTGCTCGCCGTCGCCTACCCGATTGGCGGCGCGGTGGCCGTCTACGGCGGCGCCCTATCCCTGGATCACCTCGGGACCGATGCGCCCCTGGTCGGCCTGGTCCTCCTTGCCGTCGCCGGCTGGGCGCTGGCCCTCCGGGTCGCCGCGCCACGACGCTCGGCGAGGCGGCGCACGTACAGCGCCTCGTAGCGATCGACCATCCGCTCGGCCGAGAAGCGGTCGAGGACGGAGGCCCGGATCGCCGCCCGGTCGAGGGTCGCAAGGTCGTCGATGAAATAGGCAAGGCCCTGGACGTCGTCGCCGAGGAAGCCGTCCTCGCCGTGGCGGACGATCTCCGGCAGCGCCCCGGCCCGCATCGCCAGGACGGGCGTTCCGGTGGCCATGGATTCAATGGCCACGAGGCCGAACGGCTCCGGCCAGTGGCCGGGCATGACCGTCGCATAGCTCCCGGCGAGGAGCTCGTCGCGGGCCGGCCCGTCGAGCTCGCCGAGGAACTCCACGATCGAGCCGGCCGCCTTCAGGGCGGGCGCGAAGACCGCCGCATTGAATGCCTGCTCCCCGGCCGTCGGCCCGACCTTGGCGGCGATGCGCAGGCGTCGCCCGGTCAGCCGGGCCAACTCGATCGCCTCGATGACGCCCTTCTCCGGCGTGATCCGGCCGACGAATGCCAGGTCGTCGCCAACCCGGTCGCGAAACGGCGAATGCACCAGGTCCAGGCCGTTCGGGATGACAGCCCATGGCAGCCCCGGGTGCGGTGCGGCCTGGCTGGCCGAGACTGCCACGATCCCTTCCCCGGCCCGGGCAAGCCCCGTCCGGGCCCAGGCCAGGTCCAGGCGGCCATGGAAGGTCGCGACGCCGACCGCGCCGTCCTCGCCGTTCAGCCGCCGCAGGACCGGCGGGTTGCCCGCCTCGAGGTGGAGATGGACGACGTCGAAGTCCTCCAGGCGCCGCTCGAGGAGACGGACCGTCCGGTCGACGTACCGCGATGGATCCCCGCTGAAGCCATCCGCCCGGAGCGCCCGCTCGACCGTGGGGACGAGCTCGCCCGGCACCGCCGAGTCGCCCGCGGCGAACGTCGTGACCCGATGCCCGCGCGCGTGGAGGCCGCGGACGAGCTGGTGGACGACCCGCTCCGTGCCGCCGTAGCCGGCGGGCGGCACGGCTTCGCTGGGCGGCGCGACCTGGGCAATGCGGAGCATCGGCGCGCCCCCGGCCGAGGACGCTCGGCTCACGACGCCGCGTTCACAGGCGCACCGTCACGTCGAGATCGCCCTCCTTGCGAAGGACCTCCACGCTCGTCCTGCCTCGCCAGCGATGGACCAGCAGGTCGCAGCTCCCGCGACCCACCCGCAGGTCCCGGATGACGAGCTTGCCCATGAACGCCGGGAGGTGCGGCCGAATGAGCTCGAGCTCGCCGCGATCGGCATGGGCCTGCAGGCCGAGGAGGGTCCGCACCAGGAACAGCGGGGCCGCGGCGGCCCAGGCCTGCGGGGAGCAGGCGACCGGGTAGGCCACAGGCGTCCCCGTTGTGCTGCGCTCGAAGCCGCAGAAGAGCTCGGGCAGGCGGAACGCCGGGAAGCTCTGGGCCGCTTCGAGGACCGCCGCGGCGAGCTTGTCCGCCGCGTCGATCGCCCCTGCTGCCTTGAGGCCGGCGGCCGCGATCGCGGTGTCGTGCGGCCAGACGGTGCCGGTGTGATAGCCGATCGGGTTGTAGCCGGGCTGCCCGGCCGCGTAGGTGCGGATCCCCCAGCCCGAGAAGAGGTCGGGCTCCATGAGGCGCCGGGCGACGGCCGCGACGTCCCCGTCGGCGACGATGCCGCTCCACAGGCAGTGGCCCATGTTCGAGGCGACGGCATCCATCGGCTTGCGGCTCCCGTCGAGGGCCATCGGGACCGAGCCCTCGACCGGCCGGAAGGCGCTCGCGAATCGTGCCCGGAGCGCCGCGGCGGCCGTCTCCTGGGCAGCGGCGAGCGTCGCGTCGCCGCGGCGGCGGGCAAGGCGCGCCAGCCGGCGTCGAGCGTCGTAGACGTAGCCCTGGGCCGCGGCAAGGGCGATCGGCGGCTCCGCGAGGCGCCCCGTCCGGTCCCGGATGGCGTCCCCGGAGTCCTTCCAGCCTTGGTTCCGGAGGCCGCTCGGCGAGCGCCGCAGGTAGTCGACGAAGCCGTCGCCGGACTGCTCGGTCCTGGCGTCGATCCAGGCGAGGGCGGCCATCGCATTCGGCCACAGCTCGTCGACGAGCGCGTCGTCGCCCGTCCAGTCGAAGACCTCGCCCAGGAGGACGAGGAAGAGGGGCGTGGCGTCCACGGTCCCGTAGTAGGGCCCGAACGGGACCTCGTTGGTCCGGGCCATCTCGCCGGTCCGGAGCTCGTGGAGGATCTTGCCCGGCTCGGCGTCGCGCCAGGCGTCGTCGACCGTCGACTGGCGGGGGGCAAGGGCGCGAAGGGCATCGACGGCGACCCATGGCAGGAAGGCCATCGCCTCGAGGCCGGTCAGCAGGGCGTCGCGGCCGAAGAGGGTCGAGAACCACGGGACGCCGGCGCCCACGTAGGGCTCACCCTCCGGCGTCGTGTTGACGAGGAGGCACAGGTCGTCGATGGATCGCTGGAGGACCAGCTCGACGAGCCGGTTGTCGCACTCGACGGTCGTCCCGGCCGCGCGCCAGTCCCCGTGCGAGCGGTCCGGCTCGGCCGGCCGATGCTCGGGCCGATCGGGTCGGACGACGGGCACGATGGCCGCCGGCGGCGGGTCGATGTCGGCTCGCGCACTCCAGGTCACGGTCATCGACGCGCCGGGTTCCAGGGAGATGGCCCACGACGCGACGACCGCCGGCGGGGGTGCGGCCTTGTCCGCCACCCGACGATCGGGCCCGTCCATGCCCGTCGGCGGTCCGACGACCGGGCGCGGCTCGAACGCGAGATGCGTCCGCCGCGTTGCGGCGTCGAGGCCGAGGTACCCGAAGGTGATGGTCCCGGCGGCGTCGTCGACCTCGATCGGCAGCAGCTCGCCGCGGGACGCCCGCTCGTAGCCGCGGACCTCGAAGACGTCGGCCATGTCGACGTCCAGGCCCAGCTCCAGGCTGATAGCCTCGGTCGAGGGCGTGTGGTTGGCGATCGTCACTCGCTCGTTGTAGGCGTCGCTGATCCAGCGCTCGCGGGTGACCGCCAGCGTCCGCCGCTCGATGAGCCGGCCGCCGTGCTTGTCGGCCGGACGCACGCGGAGCTCCGGGTTCGTTGCCCTGACGACCCCCTCCCAGGCGCCGCCGGGATCGGAGGCGAGGACGACCGGGCGCTGGCCGCCGATCCGCAGGCGGGCCATGGACAGGATCCGGGTGTCGCCGTCGTAGAGCCCCAGGCCGCGGCCGTCCGGCTCGACGTCGCCGCCGGCGTCGCTCAGCAGGAAGAGATTGCCGTGCTTGACGACCTGGACGCCCCCGAGGTCGACGACCTCGACGATCGGGCGCGGGTGCGGCGCCACCAGGCGGGTGGGATTCGCCGGAATTGCCGGCTCAACCGGACGGCGTTGCGCAGTCATCCCGGCCGAGGATACCGCCGATCCGGGACCGGGGACCCTGCGGGGTCAGGCCGCCGGTCCTGCCCGGTTCCCTTCGTACGCCGTCCCATTCGTGCGCCGCCCGAGGCGTCAGCCGCCCGGGATGATCCCGCCGGGGAGCGTGCCGCCGGGAAGCCCCGGGATCGTGCGCGGGACGAGCGTCTTGATGTCCTGGGGCAGCAGCGGACCGAGCACGGCGAGCACGACTGGCACGAGCGTCTTCTCGAGGAGCTGGCCGATGACCGACGTGTCGATCCCGTCCGCAACGCTCTTGAGGATGCCGAAGCCCGAGAGCTTGGCGAGCGCGCCGACCTCGGTCGCGTAGGTGTGGAGGATGACGATGACGGCCGAGGCGATGAGGGCGGCCTCGATCCCCCCGAAGACGGCCCCGAGGAGCTTGTCCGTGGCCTTGCTCATGCCCTGGACGGCCACCTTCGAGAGGATCACCCGCGAGAAGAGGTTGAAGCCGAAGACGAGGACGGTGAAGGCCGCCGTGTAGCCGACCATGTCCGCGTACTGCCGCGGGATGTCCGGGAAGACCCCGATCAACAGCGCCCCGAGCGGGCCGCGCAGGTAGGCGCCGAGCACGAACGAGAGGGCCATGAAGATGAGCCCGGCAAGCCGCCGCACGAAGCCGCTCTGCCAGCCGCCGGCGATGAAGGCGGCGAAGATGCCGAGGAAGATCAGGTCGGCCACGGATCGTCCTTTCGGGTGCGATGGGGGCGGGACCGAGGGCCACCGACGTCAGGGAGAGGTCCGCGGTCGAAGCCGCCGTGGTCGGGGAATCCGACCACCCCACAAGGGTATCGACACGGCAGACATCCGATCGGCTGCGCCCGCCACGTCGAACGGCCGGGCCCCGAAGGACCCGGCCGTTCATGCCCCAATCGACGAGCCCCGATCTGGAGGGTGATCCGGGGCTCCTCTGAGGTGCGGGCGTCAGCCGCCGGCGATGGCGGGACCGGCGGCACCAAGGGCCGCCGGCAGGGCGAGGAGGATGATGAGAAGCGTGACGGCGATGAGGACGCCGTTGCGGAGCAGCGAGGCGGCCACGCCGCGGGCGGCGCCGGCCACGGTGATCAACGGTAGGAGCTCGACGAGGGAGGGCGGAGGGACCGGCCCGGACCGGCCGGTCCCTGGTGGATGGGCGCTCACGAGGTCGTGCCGGAGGTCACCGCGGGCCGCGGCTCATGCCCCGCGAGCCCTGGGCGAAGCGGGCGATGAAGATGACCAGGATGGCGCCGAGGGTGGCGATGATGATGCTCTCGAGGTTGATCCCGTCGACAGAGCCGATCTTGAAGACGCTCGTGGCAAGGAACCCGCCGACGAGACCGCCGACGATGCCGAGCACGACCATCATGATCAGGCCCTCACGGGAGCCCATGATCTGGTTGGCGAGGAAGCCGGCGATCGCGCCGACGATGATCCATGCGATGAAACCCATGGCGGGTCAGTTCCTTCCAAGGTGCCGGTCGAGGCCGACGGGTGGCTGGGGACCGGCGAGGCGCGGCCTCGCCGGTCGAATGCAGGTCAGGCCGGCTCGCGCCGGAAGATCCCCACGGCCCACAGGATGATGAGCTCGAGGATGGTCCAGCCGACGATCGCCACGATCGCCGTGATATCCAGGATCGATCCCGCCGAGTGGAGGGCGTCGGTCCGGAGGATGCCCTCGAACGGCGCGACGAAGATCTGGCTCAGGTTCAGGATCCCCGACACCAGGCCGTTCGCCTCCCTCGCATCGAGGAGCAGGAGAACGATGCGCAGGCCGATGAGGACCTGCACCAGGCCGAAGAGGAGCGTGATGACGCGGCGCGTCATCTCGGATCCACCCGGGCGCGAGGTCGTGACCGAATGATCTGTTCGAACCGTCTCCCGAACGGCAGGCGCGACGACGGCATCCTGCACCGGGACCGGGGCGGGACTCTGGGTGACGACGGACTGGTCCACGCTTTCGATGGCCATGTCTTCCTCCTGCTTGGGTATCCGGGGAAGCGGGGACATCTGAGACCACTGCCGGACCACGGACCGATCACAAGGGGATCGGCCGTCCCGAGTGTCAGCCACGGGACCTGTGACGTCATGACACGGCGTCATGCGAAGCGGACTTCTGGTATACCGATTCCGATCGCGTCGATCGGCGACGCGCTGCGCATGTGGGTGATGGCGCATGGCCGAAGCCAAGCACGACGATGCGAGACGGGCACTCGTCCTGCATGACCGCCCGCTGGTCGTCGATCTCATCGAGTTGACCCTCAACCACGGCCTGTTCGTGGTCCGCGCCGCGACGACGCTCGCGGAGGCGGAGGCGATCCTGGCCGACTGGCGGCCGCAGCTCACCGTGATCGACATGGATCACGACGACAGCACGGCCCTCCTGGAGCGGCTCGGGGCGACGAACAACGTGTCCCGGAGCGTGTCGCCGGCCATCGGCCTGACGCGACGCGGCGACCTCAAGTCGAAGCTGCGAGCATTCGAGCTGGGCGTCGACGACATCCTGACGATGCCCTTCTCGCCGGAGGAGCTCCTCGCCCGCTCGATCGTCGTGAGCCGGCGGGCCACCGGGTCGGATCGGGCGATCGTGCCCACGATCCAGCTCGGCGAGATGGAGCTCGACATCGTCAATCGACAGGTCCGGGCCGGGAACTCCGTCGTCCACCTCAGCGGCATCGAGCAGAGCCTCCTCTACCTCCTGGCCAGCCGCGGCGGCCGCGTCGTGTCGCGCGAAGAGATCCTCGACGCCATCTGGGGCGTCGACTTCGTGGCCGAGAGCAACATCGTCGATCGCCATATCCGAAGCCTGCGGATCAAGCTCCAGAACGACTATCGCCACCCGCGGTTCATCGCCACGGTGCCCGGCGAGGGCTATCGGTTCATCCCGACGTTCTCGAATACCGGCTGGGCCGGCGCGCCCGCGAAGGCCATCCCGGTCAGGCACTGACCCTGGCCGCGGGTCGCGGGTCGCGGGCGAGCGTTCTGACCCGGCCGCTGGCCGCGGGTCGCGGGTCGCGGCAGGCGCTCGGACCCGACCCGCCGAGCGATCGAGGGCGACCACGATGCCGGTCTGTCCTCGAGGCATGACGGCATGTCATGACGCCCCGGTTTCCGGGGCTCACAGTCCGAGAACGCACTCGAGCGGCTTGCCGATCGACGAAGTGCTAGTCCTTGCGAAGGAGCCCGTCTCTGGGGGACGGGCTCTTTTCGCGTCCGCCGACGAAGCGTCCGTCGACCAAGCGCTCGGCAGGCGGACCTCGACCTACAGCCCGAGGTGCAGACGGAGGGCCTCGTCGATGTCGAGCATGATCGCGTGCGGAACGACACCCAGCCGATCACCCACCCGCTCCACGGCAATCGATCGGACCTGCTCGGCCTGGGCCTTGGAGTCGCGATCGAGGCCCGTCTCCGCGGCTGGAAGCAGGACCTGGAACGGGTAGACGCGTTCGACGTTCGATGTCACCGGAACCACCGTGATCACGCCCCGACCCAGTCGCCCTGCCGTCGCGTTGGCCGCGTCGTTGCTGACGATGACCGCAGGCCGGCGCTTGCTCGCCTCGGATCCGCGGACCGGGTCCAGGTCGACGGCGTGGATGTCGCCGCGGCGCATCACGACTTCAATCCGTCGCCGGCCGTCGGTTCCCACAGGCTGCCTTCATCTGTGGCAGCCCATTCGTCCCATGCGGCCTCGTAGGTTCCGGCCAGCTCAGCCGTGCGCAGCAGCCGAAGCGCCCGATGGACCGCCGCCGATCGGGATTCGAGACCCTGCTCCCTGGCGTAGGCATCGAGGAATTCGACGTCGTCGCCGGGCAGGCTGATACTCACCTTCATACCGTGATACTACCCCAGGTGGGACGATAGTAGCAATGGACCAGACCCCAAAGCCCGGTGCTCGGGCGGGCGCGACGGGGCGGATGTCGGCGGGCATGGGCTATCCTTGGCGCCGCGCCGACATAGCTCAGCGGTAGAGCAGCTGTTTCGTAAACAGCAGGTCCTCGGTTCAAATCCGAGTGTCGGCTCCAGCGAATTGAGCTCGAAACGGGTGCCGTAAGGCGCCCGTTTCGTCCGTCGATCGGCGTGACTCGCTCCGGCCGAGGACGATGGGGCGAGGCACAGACGACGTGGGATGTATCCGGAAGCGATTCCCGCGGGTCCCGACTGTTCGGCGTGTGCCCACGTCTCGTTCACCGAGCGTCCGAAGTGAGGGGCGTATCAGAGTCCACCAGGTGAAGAGCGCGCCGCCCTCCCTTTGCGAGGGTCAGTTGAGGGCGTAACTCGTCAGGCTGAACGACGGGCTGCCCGACGCGCCGACGCCGTTCGCGAAGAAGCAGCCACCGCCGAAGGACAGGCCGATCTCGCTCACCTGAGACACGGCGCCCGCGAAATACGTGGGCACGTTGTACGCGAGCTCGCCGCCCCAATCGGACCAGTTGTTGACGTCGAGCGGGACGGTCAGAGTCATCGTGCCGCCGGCGAGCGTGTACGAGTCAATGTTCGTGGAGTTGACGGGGTTCGACCACCAATACCGCGAGTAGCCTGCGGTGTCGTAGGTGAATTTGCCCTTGGTGTTGCCTGCAAAGTAGAGGCGCACCGAGGCCGGGGTCCCGCAGCTGTTGCCGCCGGACAGGTTGTAGGTGAACACGGGGCTGTCGGAGATCGTGAATGTGGCCGTGATCGACTTCCCGGTCAGGTCACCCAGCAGGCTCTTCGTCTGCGTGGTCGTCAACAGCGCGGTGGTCGGCAGCGACGGGAAGACGAAGTTGGCGAGGCTGTTGGTACCCCCGGGTGCCGCCTTGGGCGTGTAGGCCGTGCCACCTGAGTTGATGTTGTAGACGTTCCACATGGCCGTGGTCTTCGGTGCGGCGAGGGCCACGCTTGGCACGAGCGAAACGATCAACAGCGCCGCGACCATCGGAGCCATGATCCTCTTCATCGACAGACCCCTCCTCAGGGCATTCGGGGCGGGGTCGGGCTCGCCAGTGGCTCGGCGCGGTCCCGGCGACCGGGTTTGGACCGTGCGTCATCGCCTACCCGCAGTAAGCGCGAACCTAGCGTGGAACGGGCCCGTGGCAATAGAGCCATGCGGCTCCGATCCGGGAATACACGGTGCACGCGCGCACCACGATCCTCGAGACGCAAGCCCTAGACACGCGCGACACCGCAACCTCTGCAAGGCGCGATCAGATCGGTCGGGGCATCGATCTGCCTTGCGGGCCTCCGCCCACGAGAGCAGGGCGGCTCGCGCCTGAAGCTTGGCTTGGTCCCACGCTCCGGCGTCCGGTCCATACGGCTTCGTCAGCCACGGTTTGGACGCGATCGGGTAGCGCGCGACCGCGCGACCCAAGCGTGTCGTTCCACTCATCTGGTTCTCCATTCGAGGCCCACGGCCATTGCTACAAGCTCCGCTTGCGGTGCCGCGAGGAGCCGCCCGTGGAGGCGCCCAGGAGCACGGCCCCGACGACGCCGACGACAACCGCGATCACAAACGCAGTGAGGATCGAGACGATGCCGACGACGACCGAGGCGACGGCCTTTGCCACGCTGGGATGGTGGTGCGCCAATCCCTCGTAGGCGATCCCAACGACCACGGCGAGGAACCCCGCGCCGATCGCCTGGTCGGACGGGACGCCAATCAGGTACAACATGGCCCCGAAGAGCACGCCGACAACAGTCGCGAGGCCGAAGTACAGGACCACCTGGCCGTTTTCATCCGGGTCGGCCACCGTCGCCGGTGCGGCCGCGACCGGAACGGCGGCCGGCACTTCGGGCGGGGCC
>JACQEH010000247.1 GCA_016200675.1 Chloroflexota bacterium
CTCGATCATCGACGTCGCCGGTGGCGCGATCGTGGTCAGCCAGTTCACGCTCTACGCCGACACGAGGCGGGGCCGGCGGCCGGGATTCACGCAGGCCGGTCCGCCGGAGCTCGCGGAACGCCTCTACGAACGGGTCGCCGCAAAGCTCGCGGCGGCGGGCGTGACGCCGGTCGGGACCGGCCGCTTCGGGGCCGAGATGGCCGTGGAGCTCGTGAACGACGGGCCGTTCACGATCTGGCTCGACACCTCCGATCGCTGATCCGCAAGGCGATGGCGCGCGACGCCAGGTGCGGCCAGGACGGAGCGGCGGTCAGCCGAGTCGCCGCGAAGGCCGTGGGAGAGCACCGAGGCGAGCTGGCTCGAATACGCGTGAGCGGTGAGCGGAACCGCGAACACCCGAGGCGTCCGGCTGGCGCCGCTAGCGGGCAGTCTTCGTGAGGGTCCGCCGACAGCGGGTGCAGACCAGCTCCTTGACCGGCGTGCCGCCCCTGTCGATGACGAGCGGCTGGAGGTTCGGCTGGTAGCGACGGTGGGCGCGAACGCGGTTCATCCCGGACGACTGGGGGTTGAAGCCGCCCATCGATGCCTTGCCGCAGATAGCGCAGGAGCGAGCCATGGATGTCCTCGGTGGGTGATTCAACAGGAGGCCGGGCCGGTGGGGCCCGAGCGGGGCGGTATGATAGCACGCACCCAGGGCGGCCCCGACACTCGGCCTGCCCGGGTAGACGAGGACCCCGCCCGTTGCCCACCGACGAGATCCCCGGTCGAGCCCTTGCGACGCGCCGTGCGGTTGCCGACATCGTCCGGGCCGCGGTCCTCGGCTCGTATGGCGTCGCCGGCTTCGAGGCGGGCATCGCGGAGCGGCTCGCGGCCGGCTTCGTGGATCGCCAGCCAGGCCTCCGGATCCGGCTCTCGGATGACGACCTGGCGATCGGCGTCCGGTTGCGGGTCACCGCCGGCCTGCCGGTCGCCGAAGTCGCTCGCCAGGTGGACTCGGCCATCCGCTACGGCATCCGGCGGGCCCTCGGCCGGGAGGTCGGCGAGCTCCGGATCCGGATCGGCGGGCTGGACGAGTCGCCCGGCACCCAGCCGCCGAGCGGCCGGAGCCACCGGGACGTCGGCAGCAGCGAGCTCGCCGACAGCGGCTCGGACGTCGCCTGATGACCCGTCGCGCCTGCGACGGAACCGGGCTCCTCGGCGCATTCCGGGCGGCAGTCGCCAACCTCGAGGCGCACGTCGAGGAGGTCAACGGGCTCAACGTCTTCCCGGTCCCCGACGGTGACACCGGCTCCAACATGCTGGCGACGGTCCGGGCCGCCCTGACCGAGGCCGAGGGCGCGGGGCCGATGGCGACGGCCGAGCGAGTGGCCGCCGCCGCATCGTTCGGCGCCCTGATGGGCGCCCGTGGCAACTCAGGGGTGATCACCAGCCAGATCCTCCGCGGCCTTGCCGAGGGGCTCGCCGGCAAGCGGACCTTCAACGGCCTCGATCTCGCGAATGCTCTGGACGGTGGGACGCGGGCCGCCTACGGCGCGGTCGCCAAGCCCGTCGAGGGCACGATCCTGACGGTCATCCGGGAGGCGTCGGCCGCCGCCGTCGACGCGGCGGAGCGATCGAACGACATCGAATCGGTCCTCACCGTGACCGTCGACGCGGCCGAGAAGGCCGTGGCAAGGACGCCGTCGCTCCTGCCGATCCTGCGCGAGGCGGGGGTCGTTGACTCGGGCGGGCAGGGCCTCTACCGACTCTTCCAGGGCGCCCTGCTGTTCCTTGCCGGCCGTCCGCCCCAGCTCGCCGCAGCGAGCGGGACCGGCGGCCCTCGACCGTCCGTCCTCGTCGCCCATGCCGACGAGGGCTTCGGCTACGAGACGATGTACCTGCTCCAGGCCCGCCCGGGCGAGAGCCTCGACGTCGACGCCCTCCGGTCTTACCTCGAGTCGATCGGCGAGTCGGTCCTCGTGGCGGGGGACCACCGGGCCCTCAAGGTCCACGTCCACAACGAGCGCCCGGACCTGGTGATCGGCCACGGCCTGGGGATCGGTTCGCTGTCCCGGATCAGCGTCGAGAACCTCGACAACCAGGCACGCGACCTTCGGGAGGCGCGGGCGGCGGAGTTCACGAACGACGCCTCGGCCGAGGCCGCTCCGGTCCCCGCCACGCCGCAGCCCGGCGCGGTAGTCCCGGCCGGGCGCCCCACGACGGCAGGGCCGGCGACGGCCGGGGCATCGACCACTGGCGGCCATGCCAACGGGACCGGCCCCGACCCCGGTAGCCTGCCGCTGGCGGTCATCGCGGTGGCCGCCGGGGACGGCCTCGCGGCGATCTTCCGGGACTTCGGGGTCAGTCGCGTCGTCCTCGGGGGCCAGGCCGCGAACCCGAGCACGGGCGAGCTCCTCGAGGCGGTCCAGGCGGTCGGGGCGCACGAGGTCCTCGTCCTGCCGAACAACCCCAACGTCGTGCTGGCGGCCCGCCAGGTCGCCCAGATGTCGGACCGTCCAGTGGCGGTCGTCGCGACGCGGAACGCGGCCGAGGGCTTCGCGGCCCTGCTGGCCCTCGACCCGACCAAGGACGCGGCCGCCAACGCAACCCTCATGACCGCGGCCGGCCGTGCCGTCCAGACGCTGTCGGTCACAACGGCCGTGCGTGACGCGACGATCGGCGGGACCAGGGTCCGCAGCGGCCAGACCATCGCCCTCGATCCCGACGACGGCCTCGTCGCCGTCGACGACGATTCACAGGCGGCCGTCCTGGCCGCCGTGGCAACGTTCCAGCCCGGCTACGAGCTCCTCACGATCTACTACGGTGACGGGGCCGACCTGGCCTCGACCGAGGCCCTTGCCCGGCAGATAGGCGAAGTCGCGGTCGGGGCCGAGGTGGAGGTCGTCCACGGAGGGCAACCCCACTACCGCTACCTGATCTCCGCCGAGTAGCGTGGCGGCCGACCGCGCGCGCATGGCGCCGTCCGGGCGATCGCGGTCGGCACGCCCGCCGGCGCCGAAGGTCGCCGCTCCGCCCCTGGGTCCCCTCGAGCTCCTCGACGCGCCGATCGGCCGGTCGGGCCTGCCGGGTGCCGCCGCGCTGGCGCGGACCGGGCGCCGCCTCGGGATCGCACGTGTCCGGGACCTCCTGTTCCGGGTGCCGCGCCGCTACGAGGATCTCCGCGAGATGCGCCGGATTGCTGAGCTGGCCGCCCTTCCCGACGGCGAGCTGGTCTCGGCTCGCGTCCGGGTGGGCGAGCTGCGGGTCGAGGCGTCCTTCCGGCGGCGGGTCCAGCGGACGGTCGCCCGCCTCGAGGACGAGACCGGCAGCCTCGACGCGACGTGGTTCGGGCGGCGCTTTATCGAGCACCGGCTCAAGACCGGCGACGCGATCGTGGTCAGCGGCAAGCTCCGCCGCTTCGGCTACCGGATGACCCTCGACAACCCGGAGTTCCAGGCCGACGACGGAGCGGCGCTCCTCCACGCCGGCCGGATCGTGCCGGTCTACCGGCTGACCGCCGGCCTGACCGCCAACTCGCTGCGACGGGCGGTCCGGGCCGCCCTCGACCGGACGGCCGGCGCCTTTCCCGAGTACCTCGACGCCTCCCTGCGGGCCGAGGCCGGCGTCGTGGGCATCGGGGAGGCGCTCGAGGAGGCGCATTACCCGACGACGTTCGAGCGCCGCGACGCCGCCCTCCGCCGGCTGGCCTTCGACGAGCTCCTCGCCCTCCAGGTCGGGATGGTGGGTCGCCGCCGGGCCAGGGTGGGGGAGCACGGCCGGGCCGTTGCGGTGAGCGATGCCCAGGACCGGGCCATCCGCGCCGCGCTCGAGGCGTCGCTCAGCGCGAAGGTGGGCCGGCCCGCCCGGCTCACCGTGGATCAGGCTGCCGCCGTGGAGGCGGTCCGGGCCGACCTTGGCCGCCCGACGCCGATGCTCCGACTCCTCCAGGGCGACGTCGGCTCGGGCAAGACCGCGGTCGCCGCCTGGGCCCTCGCGGCGACCGCCTCGGCGGGCCGCCAGGGCGCGATCCTGGCCCCGACCGACCTCCTGGCTCGCCAGCACCAGCGGACGATCGCCGAACTCCTCGCCCCGCTCAACATCGGCGTCGAGCTGCTGACGGGCTCCATGAAGGCCGCCGACGCCAACCGGACCCGTGACCTCCTCGCCTCGGGCCAGGCCGGGGTCGTGGTCGGGACGCACGCCCTGATCTCCGAATCGGTCCGCTTCGCCGATCTCGGACTCGCCGTCATCGACGAGCAGCACCGCTTCGGCGTCGAGCAGCGCGCGGCGCTCGAGGCCAAGGGCGGGACCTTGCCGCACGTCCTGCTCATGACCGCGACGCCCATCCCGCGGACCCTCGGCCAGGTCCTCTATGCGGACCTCGACGTCACCGACATCCGGACGCCACCGGAGGGCCGGGTCGCCATCCGGACGGGGATCCGGAGCTTCGGCGACCTCGACGGAACGTGGCAGCGCGTCCGCGACGAGGCGAAGACCGGCGGCCGGACGTTCGTGGTCGTGCCCCTCATCGTCCCGGCCGAGGCGGCGGATGGCGACGGCATGGGCCTCGACCTCTTCGGCCTGCCCGATGAGACCGTCATCGAGTCGACGGCCGTGGCCGCCGAGGCCGAGGCGGCCCGCCTTGCCGAGCTCCTGGCGCCGCTCCGCATCGGGCTCGTCCACGGCCGCCTCAGGCCCGCCGTTCGCGACCTCGAGATGGCACGCTTCCGGGACGGCAAGCTTGACGTCCTCGTCGGGACGACGGTCGTGGAGGTCGGGGTCGACATCCCCGAGGCGACCATGATGATCATCGAAAGCGCTGATCGGTTCGGGCTGGCCCAGCTCCACCAGTTGCGCGGCCGTGTCGGGCGGGGACGGCGCGAGTCGTTCTGCGTCCTCGTCTCGGACGCCGAGGACGAGACGGCCCGGGCCCGCCTTGCTGCGATCCGGGACGAGCGCGACGGCTTCGCCCTGGCCGAGAAGGACTGGGAGCTCCGTCGGGAGGGCGACGTCCTCGGCTTCGAGCAGAGCGGCCTGCCGGCGCTCCGGGTGGCCTCGCTGCAGCGCGAGGGCCATCGCACGCTGGCCGTGACGGCCCGCGGCGTCGCCGAATCGCTGCTGGACGAGCAGGGCCGGATGCGCCCCGGCCACGGGGCCCTCGAGGCGGAACTGGGGACCGGCTGGCTGTCGAGCGTCGCCCGCGGCGAGGCAGAATTCCGTGCCTGAACGGGCTCCCGGCACGGGTCCCGGATCGGCCGGCCGGGTCATCGCCGGGAGCGCCCGGGGGACGCGCCTCGTGGCACCCGGAGCGGTGACCAGGCCCCTCGGCGACCGGGTCAAGCAGACGCTCTTCGCCATCCTCGAGCCGGACCTTCGCCGCGGGCCGTTCCTCGACCTCTTTGCGGGCAGCGGCGCGGCGGGTATCGAGGCCCTCTCGCGGGGGGCGCCGGGGGCCACCTTCGTCGAGCGCGATCGTCGGGCCGAGACCGTCATCCGCGCGAACCTCGACCGGACCCACTTCGACGGGCCCCTCGTGCGGGTCGTCCGGGCCGAGGCGATCGCGTGGCTGGCGGGCGGCCCCACCTTCGGGAACGGTCCCTTCTCCGTGGTCCTCGTCGATCCGCCGTACGACCAGCCGGGGCTGCTCCTCGCCGCGCTCGAACGCCTCGGCGGGATCCCCGAGGCCAGGGCGGCCGGCGCCGGGATCCGAGACGCCGGCACGGCCCCGGCCGGCACGGCCCCGGCCGGCACCGTCCTCGAGCCGGACGGGGTCGTCGTGGCCAAGCACTTCTGGCGGACCGACCTGCCGGCCCGTGTCGGGCTGCTAGCATCCGGGCGCGGCCGTCGCTTCGGCGACACGGCCCTGACGTTCTATCGAGTCGCCGAGCCGACGGAGGCAGGGGAGTGAGGATCGCGGTCTATCCGGGGTCGTTCGATCCCGTGACGAACGGCCACCTGGACGTGCTCGCCCGGGCCCTCGGGGTCTTCGACCGGGTGGTGGTGGCGGTCCTGGCGAACCCGCGCAAGACCCCGCTCCTCACCGCCGCCCAGCGCGTCGCCGTCCTCCGGGCGTCCATCGAGGGCGCCGGCATGGCGGTCGATCGGGCGCCCGTGACGACCTTCGACGGGCTCACCGTCGACGCCGTTCGGGCCAACGGGGCCTCCTCGATCGTCCGCGGCCTGCGAGCCGTCTCCGATTTCGAGGCCGAGATGCAGCTGGCCCACAACAACCGGGCCCTGGCTCCCGACATCGACACGGTCTTCTTCATGACCGCGGTGGAGCACGGCTACGTCAGCTCGAGCCTGGTCAAGGAGATCGCCTCGTTCGGGGGTGACGTGTCCGGCATGGTCCCACCCGCCGCGGCTGCAGCCCTCGCTGCGGCCGGCACGTCCCGATGAGACGAGCCGGCGTGCCATAATCGGCCCGACACCGGAACCGTCGGAGGCCCCTCCCCTGGACATCATCTTCCTCCTCGAGCGGCTCGAATCGCTCGTCGCGACGGGCAAGTCCCTGCCCCTCACCCGGAACGCCGTCGTCGATCGGGACGCCATCCTCGACCTGGTCGACCAGCTCCGGGTCGCCATCCCCGAAGAGGTCCGGGCGGCAAAGCGGATCAACGCCGAGGGCGAGCGGATCATCGAGAAGGCCGAGGATGAGGCGGGCCGCATCGTCAGCCGGGCGCAGGAGCAGGCCGCCTTCCTCATCGGCGAGCGCGGACTCCTCGAGCTGGCCGAGGCCGAGGGTCGGAAGATCATCGCCGCGGCCGAGGCCGCCGCCGAGGAGACCCGGACGGGCGCCGACGACTACGCCTTCGGCCTCCTCGAGACCCTCGAGGCAGAGGTCGGCAAGGCCTTGGCCGGCGTCCAGAAGGGGATCGCCGTGCTGGACGATCGGCGGGCGATGCTGGCGGCCGCGGACATGCAGGCAGCCGGCGATGCGGACGACTCGTCGGACGCCGAAGCCTGGGACGACGACCTCGCCGAGGACGACGACCGCACCAACCGCCGGTGACCGCCGGATCGCTCTCGATCCCGCTGGCAGGGCTGCTGGCCGACGTTCCTGGATCCACCCGTCGCGTCGTCATCGACGCCGCCACGATCGACCTCGATGACGGCCTGATCCTCGCCTCGCCCATCGGCGGCAGGGTGGACATCGCCAGGACCAACCGCGGCGTCCTCGTGGACGCACGGATCCGGACGGCGCTCGCCGAGACCTGCTCGCGCTGCGTCCGGCCCGCGGTCACGCCCCTCGTCATCACCATCCGCGAGGAGGTCCTGCCGAGCATCGACCTCGCCACGGGCAGCCCGGTCGACCAGTCGAGCGAGCCCGAGGTTGCCCGCCTGTCCGACCATCACGAGCTCGACCTGGAGCGCCTCCTCCGGGAGGCGATTTCCCTCGAGGAGCCGATCGCCCCCCTCTGCGAGCCCGACTGCCCCGGCCTGTGCGCGACCTGCGGGGAGCGCCTCGGGCCCGGCCACGCCGGCCACGGCGACGCCGAGGTCGACCCGCGCCTCGCCGCGCTGCGGGGCTTCCGGGTCGACGCCGGGCCGGAGAACGAGTAGACTCCGCCCTCGGTCCCGCGCCCTCGCGCCCCGGGGCCGGTCCGAACTCGATTCGATCATCGCGTCGCGCCCGCGCGCCGCGTCGTCCGGTCTCCGCACAGGCGGGGGTCTCGGAAAGGAGCAGCAACCACCATGGGTGTGCCGAAGCGACGGGTCTCCCACGCTCGCCAGGGGGATCGCCGCGCGCACCTCGCGCTCGAGCTCCCGCAGCTCGAGGAGTGCCCGCACTGCCATGAACAGAAGCGATCGCACCGGGCCTGCGCGAACTGTGGCTACTACGGCGGCCGCCAGGTCCTCGAAGTGAAGACCGCCAAGGACGAGCCCGCGTCCTGACCCGATGACCCACCAGGCCGTCGCACCGGGGCCGGGCGCTCACGGCGTCCGCCTCGCGGTCGACGCGATGGGCGGCGATCACGGGCCCGAGGAAGTCATCCCGGGGGCGCTCGCCCATGCGGGCGGCCATCCCGAGGACCAGGTCATCCTCGTCGGCGACGAGGCCCGCGTCCGGGCGATCGCCGGGATCCTGCCGGGCAATGTCAGCGTCGTCCACGCCGCCCAGGTCATCGAGATGGACGAACATCCGGCGCTGGCGCTCCGGGAGAAGCGGGACGCCTCGATCGTCGTCGCCTGCGACCTCGTCCGCAAGGGTGACGCCGACGCGGTCGTGACGGCCGGCCACACGGGCGCGGGCATGGCCGCCGCGGTCCTCCGCATCGGACGCCTGCCCGGGGTGGACCGGCCGGCGCTCGCGGTCCAGATGATCCGCGACGGGA